>JBIKOQ010000380.1:0-2704 GCA_044357955.1 Burkholderiaceae bacterium
TTACAGCTTTTATGGTCAGCTTGCCGTTGAGGAGCTTGGCCGCACGATTACCGCACCCAAGCGACCCGAGCCGGTTTCAGAGAAAGAGTTAGCGCAGGCCCGTGCTCATCCAGGTCTGCAGCGCGCCGTGACCTTGTTTAAAAGAGGCTGGCGACCAGAGGCTGTGCCTGAGTGGACGTTTGCGCTTCGTGGCATGACGGATCGTCAACTACTAGCGGCTGCTGAATTGGCGCGTCGCGAGAGTATCTATGATCGCGTCGTGGCGACCTCAGTCCGCACGAAAAACGAGGTGGACTTTACGCAGCGTTTTGTCGCGCCTTTTGAAGGACGCGTGAGCGCTCAGGCCCGCGAGGTTAATGTCGAACCCGCTTGGGTGTATGGGTTGATCCGCCAAGAGTCGCTATTTATTATGGACGCGCGCTCGCACGCGGGAGCTTCGGGTTTGATGCAGCTGATGCCTGCCACGGCCAAGTGGATGGCACAGAAAATCGGGTTGAAGAACTTCACACCTAGCAGTGTGAACGATTTTGATACAAATACAAAGTTGGGTACGAGTTACTTGAGCATGGTGCAGTCTGATCTGGGTGGCTCCCAGGTGTTGGCGAGCGCAGGATATAACGCGGGCCCGGGTCGTCCGATGCTGTGGCGTTCCAAACTTGATGCGCCTGTCGAAGGTGCGATTTTTGCTGAAACCATTCCATTTAACGAAACCCGCGATTACGTTAAAAAAGTGATGTCTAACGCCACCTACTATGCTGCGGTCTTTACCGGAAACCCTCAGTCGCTCAAACAGCGTCTAGGACAAATTGAGCCACGACCTTATGGTCGTTCGCCTCTACCGTGATCATGGCCGTAGATCCCGCCTTGACGGGTTTGCAGGTCTACATTGTCGGTGGCGCTGTGCGCGATACGTTGTTAGGTCTGCCAGCGGGTGACCGTGATTGGGTCGTGGTCGGTGCGACACCCGAGGAGATGGTGACGCGCGGATTTATTCCCGTGGGCGGCGACTTTCCAGTTTTTTTACATCCTCTAACAAAAGAAGAATATGCACTCGCGCGCACGGAGAGAAAGTCGGGGCGGGGTTACAAAGGGTTTACCTTTTATACGGGCGCGGATGTCACGCTCGAAGAGGACTTAAAGCGTCGGGATCTGACGATCAATGCGATGGCGCAGTCGATGACGGGCGAGCTGGTTGATCCACTCAATGGTGCTGCAGATTTGCAGGCAAGATTGTTTCGTCATGTGGGTCCTGCCTTCGAAGAAGATCCTGTTCGGATTTTGCGACTGGCGCGTTTTGCCGCAAGGTTTACGGATTTTTCTATTGCACCAGAAACATTGGCGCTCTGCCGACGGATGGTTGCGAGTGGAGAGGTTGATGCGCTAGTACCTGAGCGCGTCTGGCAAGAGTTGTCGCGCGGACTGATGAGTGCAAAACCTTCGCGGATGCTGGAGATCTTGGTGGCGTCGGGCGCTAGTGCGCGCATCATACCTGAGTGGCATCACAGCATACGGACGAAACCACTGTTGGATGCGGCAGCGGACGAGATGGTGTCCGCAGCTTTAAGCGCACGTTACGCCTTATTCTGCTTAGATACGGAATCTCGTGCCGAATTGGCCAAGCGTTTGCGGGTACCGACGGAGTGTGCGGATGTGGCGCGTTTATTGCCTGTCGTGGTAGCGGGCATGATGAAACGGACGCCTGAGGATGTCATGTCTCTGCTAGAGTCCTGCGATGCACTCAGAAAACCCGAGAGATTTGAGGTGTTGCTGAACACGGCAGCACTTGTGATGCATAGCGCTGCAGATCACGCAGACAATACAGACAATCATGACAATGTGGCCTGGTGGCGCGACAGACTTAAGGTGGTGTTGGCCGTCGATGCGGGTGCAGTCGCCCAGGCCGTGTCTGAGCCCGCTTACATTAAACAAGCGGTGCGTGCCGCTCGCTTAGCTGTCCTGAGCGATCGCTCTGACTAAAGCCGCTCAGGGGCGATACGATCCCCCGACCGAGTGCAATCACTTTAAACAACTCACCCATTTCGGCTTCGGAAATGAGTTTTTGTACTGCCCCATAGGTGTGTGCGCGCTCTTTGAGATCGGGTTGTTCAAGTTGCTGTTGTGCGTAGGTTTCAAGCAATTGGGGCAAGCCAGCATTCAAGAGGAAACGTGCTTGAGAGGTATAGCCAAGAACGTCGAGTCCGCTTTGTTGGGCAGCCTCTGCGATCGCCGTAAAGTCAACGTGCGCAGTGATATCTTGTAGTCCTGGTGCGAGAAAAACATCGTCATGGGTACGATGCTGAATATGACACATCAGCGTGCCGCGCTGTCTCTGGGGGTGGTAATACTCATGACGTGGAAAACCATAATCGATGAGTAAGGCTGCGCCGCGCGTTAGCCAACGACCAAGATCGCGGACCCAGGCTTCGGCTTGCAGATTGATTTCGGAGCTGTAGCCCGGAAGGGCGGGCATTCGTGTCTGGACAACTTCGGTGAGTCTGGGTGAAGCGGGCAGGTCCTGAAAGGCGAACTCTTGAGCCAGGCTCCTTGAGTCTGACGCTGGCGTGGCCTTGGACGGAAGTGAAATGACGCCACGCTCTAGAACCTGTCCTTGCTCAGACCAGACAAAGAGCTCGACGGGCATGGCATCAAGCAGTTCGTTGCCGACGACGCACCCGGCAAAGCTTGTTGGGGGTGTCACAAGCCA
>JBIKOQ010000381.1:0-2702 GCA_044357955.1 Burkholderiaceae bacterium
AAAGCCAAACAGCAGCGCAGTGACAGCGCCCAACGAAGCCCCAGACGAAATGCCGATCAGCGTCGGCTCAGCGAGCGGATTGCGAAACAGCGCCTGCATCACAGCACCACTCAACGCCAGCGCCCCTCCCACAATGATGGCGAATAACACACGTGGAAGACGCAATTCATACAACACCGTCTGCAAGATCGGATCACCTGCTTCGCGCCCCGATATGAGCGCAAAAAAGTCAGACCATGGCACTTCCACGGCCCCCGCACGAAGCGAGAGTAAAGCCAGACAAAACAATACGACCACCGCACCCGACAAGAGCGCGACTCGCCTACCCGCGATGCTGTCCGACATGGTCATTAGCGAATCGATTTGACTTCAATCACGGAGCGCTGCCCAGACTGCATGATCTCCTGCTTCATGACGAGATTCAGACTTGGACAAAACCAGTCCGTCACTTGCGATTGAATCGGCGGTAGTGGAATCATCGCGCCACGCAGCTGCACAAGCGTGGGATCTGTTCCCCGTGAATAACGTACCGGCCAACAAGACTGCTGACCTGCCGCGGTTTCAATCCGCTGCTGCTCGCCCACTGTTTTTTCGCCCATTCGCACCGTCAGAGGTGTCGTGGGACCTTTACGCGGATCACCGATGGCTAAACGAAAGGACTGCGGCGCAAAACGTTGACCCGCCGCGCTGATCGGTGCACCATAACCAAACAGACTCAGCATTTGTATGTCAATGTCAGGATCACCTGGTTTTTTGACTTCGCCCGGCTTAGTCAGACTGGTTTTAACGCCCTCCACACGCATCACGTGATCCACCTCGGTTTCACCAGACAACATGCCGAGCAAAGCGTAATTCACCTGTCCTTTGATGAGCGCCTGGCACTGCTTGGCAGATGACTTTTGTACCTGACTAAAATTGAGCCTGGCGGAAACCTGGATGAGACCTGAACCGACAATTTCTATTTCGCCGCCTTGATGGAAAAATTTCGCTTGGCAAACGTCGGCGATCGCCACATTCGTCAGACCTAACAAGGCCAAGGTCGGCCAAAGATATTTCAAGTTCATGGTGACTTCTCCCGATTACTTGGCTGTCAGCCATGCAATCAATGCATTTTCAAAAGAACGTGCTTCGTGCGCACGCTCATGATTCACCATACTGACCACAACATAGCGCTTACCGCTGGTCGACCAGACATAGCCCGCGACCGACCGGACATCACGCAACGCGCCTGTTTTTAAATGCGCCAGCGACTTGGTCGCAGGATCACGCAAACGATAGCGCGTTGTGCCATCCACGCCCAAGATCGCAAGAGAAGACACAAACTCGGGCATGACTGGCGAGATCCATGCACGATTAAGCATGTGCGTCAGGCTATCTGCCGAGACCACACCATTTCTTGAAAGTCCAGAGCCGTTATCGAGCACCATACCCGTCATCGGCAACCCTTGTCGAGCGAGTACCTCTTGCGCGACCTGCACACTGCCCGCCACGGTCGCAGGTTGTCGTCCAGCCTCAGCCCCAAGCGTGAGCAGTAACACGCGTGTCATGACGTTGTTACTGCGTTTATTGATCAAGCGAATCACCTCGGATAAAGGCGGCGACTGATGCGAAGCGACCGCCACGGCATTGCTTGGAATCGTTCCCGAACGCACTTGTCCTGTCATCGTGCCGCCAACCTCGCGCCAAATTTCACGCAAAATACGCGCGCCGAACTCCTGCTGCGATAAAGCCAGGCGGAACACATCAAACTCGCCACAGGAACCCGCGCCCCGTCCGGAGACACGAATACGCACCTTATCCCCACTCACCGTCGTATCCGTGGTAACGGAGGGCGACCCTGGGCACTGCCCATCCACCCAAGCCACATTGGCGTCGAGCTCGACACCGGGAATAGGAGGATCCACGAAATACTTCCAGGTTTTAGTCGCGGGGTCCGGTGAAAAAACCAAACGCAAGGCACCGAAACCCACCATAAACGCGTCTGGGCTCGCGTTGTAAGGTCGATCTGCCGAACCGTCAAACGTGGCAGGATCAATCGTCACATCACCAAAGATTGAACGATCAATCACAATATCGGAGATCTCCTTGATCCCACGCAAACGCAGATCGCGCATCAAGCGCCAAACATCAGGCAGCATCAAAACGGGATCGCCGCCCGCTCGCAAATACAAGGGTCCACTCAACACGCCTTTTTCGTTCACACGCGATTGGGCATCCAACATGAAATTGGTATGCCAGACATAATTGGGACCCAAGCGAGAAAGCGCAGCATAGGTGGTGACGAGCTTCATCACCGAAGCCGGATTGCGCGGAGTTTCAGGCGCAACCGCCATCAAGCGCGGCCCACCCACCTCCTGAACAACCAGTGACAAGGCCGATTCGGGCAGCTTGGTCTGGGCCCAAGCGCGAGCGAGCTCGGGCGGCATAGAGATGGTCGCAGCAGCTTGAGACGTCACGGGAGCTTTTGCTTGGGCTTTGGCTTGCGCTTGAACAAGGGACGGGGACACCGCAAATCCGATACCGAGGAACACATTTGCAGCGATCAAGCACTGCCCAACAAATGTGTTCCAAGCTCGGTCATTCACACCATTCATGCCATCACCTATTTAGGGGTTTAAGCCGACAGCATACAAAAAAAGTATGCAGACAGGCTTAAAATAAACGGTTTGTCTGTCGAACTGTCTTTCAAACTGTCTTTCAAA
>JBIKOQ010000382.1:0-2673 GCA_044357955.1 Burkholderiaceae bacterium
CTAAATCCTTGACGGATTCTTCTGGGAAATGACGTTGCGTGATGCGATTCATCGTATCACTGCAGTAATTCAGCCTGGAGTTTACGCAATGAGGCGACTTCCTTTTCCACAGCCTGAATACGTGTGCTCAACTCCTGAGCATTCGCAGCACCCGAGGTAATAGGCGTTTTCTGCAAAGCATCCAAACGTTCACGCGCACGATTGACTTGGTCCGTGAGCGCTTGATTACTTGGGTTGCTATTTTGCACCTGTCGCAAATAAGCTGCCACACTTCGATTAATGTTGGTGATATCGGCACGACGCTTAGCGACATCTGCGCTGACAAGGGTATTCTTTTTTTCCATGTCTAAGATTGCTTGACGCAAGAGCGCATTATTTTGTCTTTCCGCGGCAAGCTGTGATTCTTTATCCTTGGCGCGTGCATCATATGAACCAGAAAAGTCGCAATTCATCTTTGTGAGCAAACCTGCGTCTCGCATCGCACGCGGATCGCATCCTGCCTTATCCATGGTGCAGGCGGCTAATAAAACTGTCAGGCCTACAACAATCGGTGCTTTTAAATACTGTTTCATCGTGTCACCATTTAAATGAATTAAACAGGCTCCCTTTTGGACGCCTATTCGAATGATTACGTTTAGCCAGTCACTTTGATGGAAGACGAAAGTGCTAGGGCTGAATCAATATTGCGCTGCATCAGATCACGATCACGAACTAAGCCATCAAGCTTTGCCTGCAGTGGGCGCACATCGGCACCAACAGCGCGTTCTTTTTCAATAATGTCTTGAAAACCATCGATACGGGCGTTGATGTTGGCAAGCTCTTTTTCTAGATAAGCTTTGTTTGCCTTGATCCGATTCAATTCGCTTTGCGCTTTTTTCTGATCGATTTGTTTAGTGGCAATCTGTTTCTCCAACTGTCGCAACGTTTGCTGATTTTCTCTCAACACCACATTGATTTCATTGATACGCTTTTTAAGATTGTCATTATCTTTTTGAACATCCTCAATGAAGGACTGAATGCGCTGTTCATTATTAGAGTATTTAGCGCGACGCTGATCGAGTACATACGCGCCTCCCGCGCCGACACCGCACCCAGCCACCGCCGCAATCGCCATACAGGCCGCTTGATTACTTGAGTTAGTGAGTGCACAAGCTAAAACCCCAGTGAGCGCCCCTACCGCACAGGCTTGTGCACCAGCCTTAGTAAAAAATTTTGCAGAGTCGCCTTGCGTCAAGCGAGGATCCACATCACCTTGTCCCCCTCCCGTTGTCTGACAACCAGACAAAAAAATTAGACTTGCTAAGATGAAAAAGGTCAGCAAAGCCTTATGTTTTGCCCGTGCGATCATGATTTAAATCTCCTTAATTGATAGAAACTGCCTTGCAGCTGTTTAGCCATTCAGATTGATTAATTTTTCTGTCATTCAGGTATTTACCTAAATGATTCCAATAAGTATCGATATAGTTACCAAGATTACTGGTCTTGCGCGCGAGTAACTGTTGACGTTTAACGGCGACTTCGGGAGCCACCATCTCCCGAGTGTAAATTGAGCCGGCCTCTACGATACTGTCAGAATACAAACCTAGAGCAAGCTCTTGAGCTGCCAAACGTCCATCCACAGTCCGCTTGGCGATCGTGCAGCGTGCTTGATCCTCTTTAGATAAAGAGTCGAACTTTGCGCAACTTTCATCATAGTTACGCTTGATCGCATCGAAAAAACGTCCTTCTCGATTAAGCAGCACACACATAAAAGCCCCCTGCTGGAGAGCAGAGCGTATCGCGATCGATCGTTGTTCGTCGCGCATCTGGTTGCTGCTGCGTAATTCGGTCCGGAGTGTATCAAGCTCCTTTTTTAACTTATCGTCTTTTAGTCCAGACATCAGATTACTCAGACGCTCGACTGTACTAGACGTCACGGGTGGCGTTGCTGAGCCTGGTGCTGCTGGAGCATTCTCACGGGTACCGAGTTCTTCCCACCCTTTTTCAATTTCTTTGCTGCGATTCGCGGAGGTAAGCGAAGGGGCGACAAGAACGAGTCGAAAACCAGCCGTAGGCTGCTTATTCGGCTCAGCTTCGCGATAGTATGTTTGCTCTTCGCGCCAAGATGTTCGCACATCGCTTTCTGGGGTCCTATAGTTCGCCCCGCGCACAATAAACCCCCCTGCCTGACCATGAAAGCGATCGAGTTTGTTCAAACGAAAGGACTCGAACATCATCTCATCGGCATTGCCCAAGATGTCATGTAGGCCCAAAGGATTCGGTAACAGTCGGCCTGCGAGCTGGAGCTTACCGTTGGCAGACTGGGATCCTCCAAACCAAACATACTTATTCATCCCGTCTGGCATCGGAAAAGTTGCTTCTCTAAACTCTGTACTTGAAGCACTATTGCCACCGCGGGCAGCAAACTCCCACTCCACCTCCGTTGGCAATCTTAAAAAACCCGCTACACCATCTTCGGAGGGCAAACTCTTGAGAGCATTTTTTCTCATCCAAAGGTTGAGCTTGTCGCTAAATTGCATGGCATCAAACCAGCTGAGTGATACCTTCGGTAACATCAACTTCATCGATGGACGGGGGCAACTTTCTTGCATCACCGCTTGATATTGCAACTCAGTGACTTCGTACTTAGCCATCAAATAGTAGCGACCAGGATTTGGTTTGTCCGTCGTAAAA
>JBIKOQ010000383.1:0-2672 GCA_044357955.1 Burkholderiaceae bacterium
GGATTGCTGAACTTTTTTCAGCAACTTACGTTCGCGATCACGGGTACGTAATTCGAGTGCATGTTCTTCTTCGATCGTCGCACGGTCGGCCGGGTCGGGCACAAATTGCGTTTCACGCAAATGCTCTGTAGTGGCACCCGCATTACTGAGGATTTCTTGTTCGAGCTGTCTGAGGCGGTCACGGAAAAAGCCCAGCTGCCGCTCGTTCATGTACTCAGTCTCTGGCATTTTCAACAATTCTGCCTCAGTGGGCAGATTGTTTTCGGACAAATCGCCTCTATTGAGGGGTTTTTTCTGCGCAGCTTTAGTGGCAACAGCGGGTGTTTTTGCCGGTGCGGGGGCTGCCTTTTTAGCGGCCGCGACCTGTGTGGATACGGGGGCTTTTGCTGCAGTCGTCTTGCTTGCTGCGGGTTTTGTTGCCTTGGTTACCATGTGAAAAACACTCCATTAAATAAACTCTGCGCACGGGCGAAGAGGGACTACTTAGCCAGACACTGCTCGAGACCTTTGGTAAAGATCTCTTGGGGCAGTTTGCGACCGATGAAAACCATTTTGGTGGTCTTTTTTTCGTTGGCCAGCCAGGGTTTGCCGGGTTCGGCGCCCATCAACATATGGACACCTTGGAAGAGCATCCGTTTGTTGATGCCCTTCATGTAAAGAATGCCCTTGTAACGCAGAAGATCGGGTCCGTAGACCTGAACCACGCCACCAAGAAACTCCTCGAGGCGCTCTGGATCAAAGGGCTTGTCGGATTTAAAAACAAACGCACCGATGTTGTCGTTGTGCGCAGGCTTGTGCTGATGACCGTGATCATGGTCTGGATTGGTGCAGGTCGCGGGATCATGATCATGACCATGATCGTGACCATGTGCGTGCGCGTGATCATGTTCATGATCACAATGTCCATGATCGTGATCGCAATGACTGTGATCATGGTCGTGATCGTGATCGTGCGCGGCATCAGGATGATCGTCAGCCAGAAACTGAGGATCGATATCCAAAATGGTGTTGAGATTAAAGCCGCTGATGTCGATGATCTTTTTTAGATCGGTATCGCCAAAGTTGACAACTTCGATGGAGGCGCGCGGGTTCATATGCACGATGCGGCGACGCAAGGCGGCGTATTCGGCTTCGGTCACGAGATCTTTTTTGGAGATCAAAATGCGATCCGCAAAACCGACTTGTTTTTGGGCTTCTTCTTGTTCGTCGAGAGTATCCATGCCGTGCTTGGCATCGACGATGGTGACAACAGCATCGAGGCGGTAGTACTCGGCGATGTCATCGTCCATGAAAAATGTCTGACAAACTGGGCCAGGGTTGGCCATGCCGGTGGTTTCAATGATGACGCGTTCGAATTTCAGCTCGCCACTTTCGTGACGCTTGCGCAGATCGAGCAAAGTGCGCATCAGATCGCCGCGCACGGTGCAGCAGACGCAGCCGTTGGACAGCTCGATGATTTCCTCTTCCTGATCTTGGACGAGCAAGTCGTTATCGATGCTCTCAGGGCCGAATTCGTTTTCGATGACCGCGATACGCTTACCGTGGTACTCCGTCAGGATGCGTTTTAAAAGCGTAGTCTTGCCTGCACCGAGAAAGCCGGTGAGGATGGTGACGGGGACCATTTGGTCTAGGCTGCGAGGGGAGTTCATGGTCAGGTTGACTTCAAAAACGGGTAAGAGAGCAGGGCTTCGGATCGGTGTTCAGAGCAGAGGCGAACGCCGGATTACAGCACAGCCGAAGCCTTCGGGCAAACATTAAAAATACATTTTAGAGGTTTAGGCTGACACGAAAATGTCACTTTCTTGTGTTTAGCGAATGCTATAGCGCCTAACTATATTGGGACGAAGCCATGAATTTCAAGTCCATCACCGCAAAGTGAAGGGTAGATGACGAGTAAGCCTATGATTTTATTCAGTTTTCCTGCCAGCGCGGGGGTGCGCAGCATCATATGCTTTGGCTAAATGTTGAAAATCCAGCTTGGTATAAAGCTGAGTCGTAGAAATGTTGGCATGGCCAAGCATTTCTTGAACTGCCCTGAGGTCTTGGGCGGATTGTAAAACGTGGCTGGCAAAGCTATGTCGCAAAACGTGAGGATGTACATGGGTCGGCAAACCCGACAGTTTGACAAGCTTTGTCAACTGGCTCTGTATGACGCGCGGGCTGATGCGAGCGCCGCGTACGCCGATAAATAGAGCGGCCGCATCGCCCTCGGAAGCCTGAGGACGCACAAACTGAGGGCGGGCTTTGAGCCAGCGCGTCAGGCATTCGAGGGCTTGGGTACCGATCGGAACACTGCGACGCTTGCCGCCTTTGCCCAAGACATTGACCTCGCGATCAATCAAATTGATCCAGCCAGCAGACGTGTACTTTTGGGTTTGTGTGTAGTCAACATCAAGCCCTACGAGTTCGCTCAGGCGCAGTCCGCTTGAGTAGAACAATTCAAACATGGCGCGGTCACGCAGGGAAGCGGGGTCTGTTTGGGTCACGAGGGCGGGTGCCTCGAGTAAAGCCTGAGTTTGATCGACCGACAAGGCTTTGGGCAAACCGCGGGAGGCCTTAGGCGCTCGCACATCAGCGGCTGGGTTGGCCGCCATTTGGCTCTGTGGAGCCCACCATTTATAAAAGCCCCGCCAGGCGGCGAGCATGCGGGCCAGACTCCGTGCGCTGTGCCC
>JBIKOQ010000384.1:0-2671 GCA_044357955.1 Burkholderiaceae bacterium
ATGACCTTGTTACGTGGGTCAGAGATCGTGTAGACAGGGTGACCAAAGCCGATAATGACTTCCTTGTTTTCAACGCGCGCACGGATGTCCGCTTCGGCTTCGTCAGGTGTTTCGTAGCGTTTTTGAACCTCAAAGGCTACTTCGTTCGCACCACCATGCTTGGGGCCGCGCAGGGCGCCAATACCGCCAGCAATCGCCGAGTACATGTCGGAGCCCGTGCCTGCGATGACACGGCAGGTAAAGGTCGAGGCATTGAACTCATGCTCTGCATACAGAATCAGTGAAGTGTGCATCGCCCGAACCCAGTCTGCATTCGGCTTTTTGCCATGCAACAGGTGCAGGAAGTGCGCGCCAATCGAGTCGTCATCGGTTTGAACGTCAATAATGCGACCATTGTGACTAAAGTGATACCAGTAGAGCAGGGCAGAGCCAAGGTTGGCCATCAGGCGGTCGGCGATGTCACGCGCATCGGGCACGTTGTGATCGTCCTTTTCAGGCAGGATGCAGCCCAAGGCTGAAGCAGCGGTGCGCATCACGTCCATAGGGTGACTAGCCGCAGGCAGTGATTCCAGGATGGTTTGCAGTTGTGCAGGCAGGCCCCGCATTGAACGCAGTTTTTCTTTATAAGCTGCCAATTCAGCCTTGTTGGGCAGTTTGCCGTGAATCAGCAGGTGTGCGATTTCTTCAAACTCGCTTGTGTCGGCGAAATCAAGAATGTCATATCCGCGGTAATGCAGATCGTTGCCGCTGCGACCCACGGTACACAGCGCAGTATTACCCGCTGTCACGCCCGAGAGTGCGACGGATTTTTTAGGTTTGAAAACAGGCGCCGCAGTCTCGACAGCTTTTGCTGGAGCAGCGCGCTTCACTGGTTTTTTTGTCGTGGCCATCTGTTATTTCCTCAATCAATTATTTGGATTTGCCCTGGGCAAAAAGTGCGTCGAGTTTGCCTTCGAATTCGTGATAGTTGATGCGATCGTAAAGCTCGTCACGCGTTTGCATGAGGTCAATGACATTGCGCTGGTGACCGTCGCGGCGGATGGCGGTATATATCGTCTCTGCAGCCTTGTTCATGGCACGGAAAGCGGAGAGTGGGTAGAGCACCATGCCCACGCCTGAGCTGCGCAACTCTTCGACTGAAAAAAGTGGAGTTTGACCAAATTCAGTGATGTTGGCGAGCAAGGGTACGCTGACTGCTTTGGAAAATTTTTCAAAGGTGGCGAGGTCATAGGCTGCCTCGGCAAAAACCGCATCAGCGCCAGCTTCAACGCAAGCCATCGCACGTTCAATCGCTGCGTCCACGCCATGCGAGGCGATCGCATCGGTGCGTGCGATCAAATAGAAACTGTCATCAGTGCGTGCATCGGCTGCTGCCTTGACGCGATCGCGCATTTCTTCTGTTGACACGATTTCCTTGCCAGGGCGATGACCGCAGCGTTTAGCGCCGACTTGGTCTTCGATGTGGCAGCCGGCTGCGCCGAATTTGGTCAAGCTTTGAATGGTTCGAGCGATGTTAAATGCGGAGGGACCAAAACCAGTGTCGATATCGACGATCAACGGTGTATCGCATACGTCTGTAATGCGGCGCACATCAGTCAGAACGTCATCCAGCGTGTTAATACCCAGGTCAGGTAAACCCAAGGAGCCCGCAGCGACACCGCCACCGGAGAGGTAGATGGCCTTAAAGCCGGCACGCTTGGCGAGCAGGGCATGGTTGGCGTTAATCGCGCCGATAATTTGCAGGGGCTTTTCGGCCGCGAGTGCTTCGCGAAACCGTTGACCAGCGGGGGCTTGTTTGGGCATGAAGTTCTCCGAGACGTTGATGCAATTTTAAAAATTAATTTGATGAAAAAAATGGGCCCTTGTGGGCCCATTCACTCTGCGCTTACTTGAGCAAATGAGCGACTGCGTCGCGCTCTTCTGTCAGCTCTTTAAGCGTGAGGTCCATGCGCTCACGGGAAAATGCGTCGACTTCGAGACCTGTGACGCGGTGGTATTGGCCACCTTCGCAGGTCACGGGCACGCCGTACATGATGCCTTCTGGGATGCCATAGCTGCCATCCGAAGGGACACCCATCGTGACCCATTTACCATTTGTGCCCAACACCCAATCACGCACGTGATCGATAGCAGCATTCGCGGCCGAGGCGGCGGAAGACAAGCCGCGCGCCTCAATAATGGCGGCGCCACGCTTGCCGACGGTAGGCAAAAATACGTCGCGATTCCAGGCAGGGTCGTTGATCAATTTTTCCACGCTCTGGCCGCCGATTGTTGCGAAGCGATAGTCCGCATACATGGTGGGTGAGTGGTTGCCCCAGACGGCGAGTTTTTGAATGTCAGCGACAGGCTTGCCCATTTTGGTGGCTAACTGTGACAAGGCACGGTTGTGATCTAGGCGCAACATCGCTGTGAAGTTTTTGGCGGGCAGATCGGGTGCCGATTTCATCGCGATGTAGGCGTTGGTGTTGGCGGGGTTGCCGACCACCAATACTTTGACGTTGCGATTCGCCACGGCGTTCAGGGCTTTACCCTGGGCCGTGAAAATGGCGGCATTCACAGCTAGCAGATCCGCACGCTCCATGCCGGGACCACGAGGACGAGAGCCCACTAAAAGCGCGACTTCAACGTCTTTGAAAGCTTCGAGAGGATCGCTGTGGGCCGTCATCGACTG
>JBIKOQ010000385.1:0-2669 GCA_044357955.1 Burkholderiaceae bacterium
ATCGCGTCGCCTACTTTCCTTACCCGAGGAAATCAATCCCCCTGAGGCATTAATCGCACGCCTCACGCCACCTGAGCGCTCATGAACTTTCTTCGCCTGTACTTGCGAGTGCTCGACAAACTCGGCTCTGATCGCCGACTCGGTTGGATGCTAGCCTTGGCGAATGTCATGCTCGCCATGGCTCTCTTTGCGGAGCCTGTTCTTTTCGGGCGTGTGATCGACACACTTTCTTCAATCCCCAGCGATCAACCCGCTGCAATTTGGGCAGGGGTCTGGCCTCTACTATTGCTTTGGACTGGCTTTGGTTTGTTCACTATTTTGTGTTCAACGCTCGTCGCGCTTTTTTCTGATCGTCTTGCCCATCGCAGACGTCACGCGATATTCGGTGAGTATTTTGAACACGTGCTTCACCTGCCCCTTGCGCAACAGTCACGCACGCATTCAGGCAGGCTCATGAAAATCATGCTGCAAGGTACGGATACGCTATGGTGGCTCTGGCTGAGCTTTTTCAGGGAACATTTAGCGGCTTTTGTTTCTCTAGTCGTCTTGGTGCCGCTCGCGCTCTACATCAACTGGCGACTGGCGCTTGTCTTGATCGTCTTATGTATTTTATTTGGTGTTCTCACCCATTTCATCTTGAGAAAAACGCAAAAGCTCCAGCAACAAGTCGAGAGCCATCACTCTGATTTGGCCGAGCTTGCTTCGGATACTCTGGGTAACATCGCGCTTGTACAAAGTTTTTCGCGTATTCAAACCGAAGTCAAAGCCCTGCATACCATTAGTCAACGGGTACTGGGTGCTCAACTTCCCGTTTTATCTTGGTGGGCGCTCGTCACGGTATTAACACGCTCGGCCACGACTTTAAGCATTTTGTGTATTGTGATTTTAGGTGCGTGGCTCTACACCAAGTCGCTCATCACCATTGGCGAGATTGTGACGTTTATCGCTTTTGCCAGCATGGTGATTGTTCGCCTCGAACAAATCGTTGCATTTGCCAACAAACTCGCAATGGATGCACCCCGATTGAAAGAGTTTTTTGGTGTGCTCGACACTGCGCCTGAGATTCTGGATGCGCCCAACGCAATTGATCCCGGTCGTTGTACGGGACACATCGAATTTCACGACATCAGTTTTTCATATGACGGCAAACGACCCGCCGTCGACAAACTCAGCTTTAAAGTCGCGCCTGGTCAAACCTTGGCTTTAGTGGGAACTTCCGGCGCAGGCAAATCTACGGCGCTCAGCCTACTTTATCGCGCCTTTGACCCCCAGTCTGGCAGGATTACGATCGACGGTCAGGATATACGATCGTTTCAGCTCACTGCGTTACGACGCAATATCGGCGTTGTCTTTCAGGAGCCACTGCTCTTTAATCGCTCAATCGCGGAAAACCTGCGTGTCGGTTCCCCCGCTGCGACCGAGTCCGATCTCAAACAAGCCTGCGCTCGCGCTCAAGCCTTAGACTTTATTCTGAAACAACCCGAAGGCTTTGACACGACGATCGGTGAGCGTGGACGCAGCCTGTCAGGCGGTGAGCGTCAACGACTGTCGATTGCTCGCGTGCTGCTCAAAGATCCACCAATATTGATATTGGATGAAGCTACGAGTGCGCTCGATAGTTCGACCGAGACCAGCCTGCTCAAAGCGATGGAAGAAGTCACGCGTCAACGCACTACCTTGGTGATTGCGCATCGACTCAGCACGATTCGGCAAGCCGATTTGATTTTGGTGATGAACGCAGGCCGCGTCATCGAAGTGGGCACCTTTGATGCGCTCTATGCGCAAGGCGGACGATTTACCGACATTGTGAAACAACAATTCAATGCGCCCGTTGAGCATGCGCCTCAACCACTTGAACAGCCTCTTTAAATGGAATCGATATGACTGGTTTTTCCGCACAATGGCTCGCCCTTCGAGAGCCTGCGGATCATCGCGCGCGCGATGCTTCCCTACGCGATCAAGTCGTACACGACCTGACCCACTTGGCTCGCGTGCGTCCGGGTCCGATCAAGATTGTGGATCTGGGCTGTGGTTCGGGCTCCAACTTGCGCGCCTTGGCGCCTCATATGCCAGCGTCACAACACTGGACGCTTGTTGATTATGATTCCGCTTTGCTGAGTGCGGCAAAAGCCGCATTGATGCAATGGGCCGACAAGATTGTCTCCGAACAAGAAACACTTGTAGTACTTAAAAATGGAAAACATATTTCTATCGATTTTCTCTGCGAAGACTTGTCAAGCAATCTTGAAGCGGTGCTTTCTCGGCCTATGGATCTCCTAACCGCAGCGGCATTTTTTGATCTGGTCGCCGAGAGCTGGTTGGAGCGGTTTTGCGGCTTACTCAACGCTCCGCTTTACACCGTGCTGACGTATAACGGCCAAGAAGTCTGGAGTCCTCCCCATCCCACCGATGCAGCGATGCTGAATGCCTTTCATGCTCACCAGCAAACAAACAAGGGTTTTGGCGCAGCAGCGGGTCCAACTGCTGCCGGGGTGATGGAGACGCTTTTAAAAGCGCGAGGTTTTGCTGTATCGAGCGCTCAGAGTCCTTGGAAACTAGACGCGTCTGACCGTACTCTGATCGAGCAATTAGCGATCGGGAGTGCGGGCGCCGTATTGGAAACGAAACGGGTCTCTGTTGAACAAGTCAGCGCTTGGAAGCGAAGCCGA
>JBIKOQ010000033.1:0-8907 GCA_044357955.1 Burkholderiaceae bacterium
GCATGAGGCGTGGCGTATGAGGATGAATATCGCTAATTGGAACTGTTGAACTGAGTGTGCCGCAAATTGACGCGCTCGGCAATGCCTGTTAGCTTGCTTACCTGATTTCTCTTTTCTCTCAAAAGCCTCACCCCTCATATGCGCCGTGCCGATGTATACACTATGTTGTTGCTTGCTGCGATCTGGGGAAGCTCGTTTTTATTCATCAGGCTGTCTGTTGAGGACTTTGGTCCCATCGCACTCTCCGGGGCGCGCACACTGATCGGCGGGCTCGCCCTGGTACCAATCCTGTTTTTCAGTGACAAGATCTCGGTAATCCGTCGTTACTGGCGCTCGATCATCATTGTGGGGCTATTTAGCTCTGCATTTCCTTTTATCTTTTTTAATTTCGCGACGATGACGTTACCGGTCGGCACCATGTCGATTATCAACGCGCTCACGCCCCTCTGGGGTGCTGCGATCGCCTGGGTTTGGCTCAAGGACAAGCTGCCACCTCTGCGTATGTTTGGACTGATGGTGGGGTTTTCGGGGATCTTGGTACTGGTGTGGGACAAGCTTTCCTTTAACGACACCGCCTCTACCTATGCCGTGATTGCTGGGGTGGCCGCACCGATCTTTTACGGGATTGCGGCCAGCTACACCAAAAAATACCTGATGGATGCCGATCCGATCGCGACCGCCGCGGGGTCGCTGATCTCGGCAGGCATCGTGATGTTGCCCTTGACGCTTTATACCTGGCCCGTGGACCCAATCTCAAGCACCTCCTGGATAGCACTGCTTTGCTTAAGCTTGCTGTCCACGGCGATCGCCTACGTCCTCTACTACCGATTACTCATCCGCATCGGCCCTCCACGCGCCATGACTGTGACGTTTTTAATTCCGGTCTTTGGCGTGTTGTGGGGGTCGTTGTTTTTGGGGGAAAGCATCACCCTGAGGGTTGTGCTCGGTGGCGGGGTGATTTTACTGGGGACCGCACTGGCGACGGGATTTGTGGGTGGGAGGTGGAAAACCTAATTAAGTGTCAATAGACTAGCAATACTTACTTACAATTTTGGCACTGTGGTGTTTACGTACGTAAATGTCCCAAGGTATTGATCCTCGGGAATAGTTGGCTCAGACTGAAGGCATTGTTTTGACTCAAGGAGCTATTGAAGTGTCCTACCGTCTATCTAAAAAAATGTTTGTCTACGAATTTGATGCCTACGTTCACTATGCCAATCATCAACACGCTTAAATATTCAGCTCAACTCGAAGAGGCTGGAATACCGCGCAAACAAGCAGAGCTTCAGGCTATGGCATTAAGTGATGCACTTGATCATTCCAGCGCTTGCTATGTGACTCAAACCGATCTCACCAATGCGACCAAAAAATTGGAAAAAGCCATCCTTGAGTCAACCATGGAGCTTAAATCTGACTGTCGCATTTTCAAATGGTGTTTCGGCATTATGCTGCCAGCTATCATCACGCTTATCTTGCCCGTCCTGCATAGTGCATACCTACAGTGGCTCGGTCACTAGGCTGCGATGAAACTCGCTCATCCTCATCTGCGTTGGAAAACTGGGCACGACGTCTCCCTGTTAGAAAACGGCGTTCAGCTTTTTCCTGCACTCTGCGCAGCGTTTGATACGGCAACGACAAGCATCCATGTCGAGATGTATATTTTTCGTCTCGATCGCGCAGGCAAGCAATTGCTCCACCATTTGATGCTCGCGGCCAAACGCGGCCTCAAGGTCAGGGTGGTGATTGACGGCTATGGCAGCGCGGCCGAGGATGAAACGATCGCCCAGGCGCTCAGATCTGTAGGTGGGCAATGCAAGATTTATCGACCCGAGCCTAAGCACTTCACCTTTAAATCTTTCGATTTCATGCGGCTACGCAGGCTACACCGCAAAATCGTTGTGGTCGATGGGCGTATCGGCTTTGTAGGAGGGATAAATGTTGAGGATGACTACTCCACTGCGGATCCTGCTGTGCGTGCGACGGATGCACGTTTTGATTATGCGGTGCGTATAACGGGTCCCGTCGTACTTGAGCTCACTGAGGCCTTAGATCTGTTGTGGCTCCGTCTGAACAAATCGCGGCAGCTACACCTTAAGCATCTTCGCACAAGGCTGAGACTTTTTAAAAGGCACCAACCGGCACCACATCCTGTTTCAGACATTCATTCCGAACCGCAGGATCATTCAGCTGCGGTCTTAACGGCCAACATGCCCGCCGCCGTCATCTTGCGTGACAACCTTCGCTATCGACGCACAATCGAACAAGCCTATCTGTTTCACATCGCTGCAGCGAAAAATGAAATCATCATCGCAAATGCGTATTTCCTACCAGGCGGAAAACTACGCCGCGCGCTGATCGATGCGGCTCATCGCGGCGTCAAGGTTCGCCTGCTCTTGCAAGGCAAAATCGAATACCAGATGCAGTATCACGCCACGCGCTGGATCTATGACTTGTTCTTGCGTGAGGGTATTGAGATCTATGAGTACCTGCCGAGTTTCCTGCACGCAAAGGTCGCCGTGATCGATGGCGTGTCGATCGTGGGCTCCTCCAATCTCGACCCCTTTAGCTTGCTGCTCGCGCGCGAGGCGAATGTACTGGTGGATGACGCGGGGTTTACGGCTCAACTGCGCCAGTCCCTGGAAAACGCCATGACGCACGGCAGCCGCATTGTCGAGCTCACGCTCTATGGCCATCGACCACTTCTTGGGCGCATTGCAGATGGACTTTGTTATTTGTTACTACGTATTGGTGTGAAGCTCTCTGGCAAGAGTGATCGGTACTAATAAATTCGAATTCACGATTCTTAATGCGCTGATACTGCCATTTTTAAACCTGTCGCATTTAGAACTGCAAATAATGTTTTGATCGTTGGATTTCCGCGTGCCGATAAGGTCCTGTAAAGACTCTCTTTTGAAAGATTTGTTTTCTCGGCTACCTCTTTTATTCCACCCCTAGCTTCTACAACTAGCCTCAGTGCTGTCAAATAGGTTTTTGGGTCTTCATCCTCGCTAGCCGCATTGATGAACTCTGCAGCGAACTCGGCATTTTGTAATTGGTTAGCTAGCCATTCATCATGGTTGACGGTTTTCATTTTTATTTCCTCTCTTTCCAATCTTGCCAGCGCAAAATAGCGCGTTTGATGTCAGATCTCTGCGTCCGCTCATCACCACCCTCGCAAAGCAAAATAACTTTTCCATCATCTATCGCGTAATAAATGCGATAGCCTGGTCCTGCATCAACACGAATCTCCCACACTCCGCCACCAACAGGTTTGCAGTCTCCAAAATTGCCATTGTTGAGACGGAGTAACCGTGCAGCGATACGTGCTCGTAATCGTGTGTCTAAGAGGGAATTTAACCAAGTCCCGAATAAATCGTCACCAAAACAATTTACGTAATGCTTTAACTTATACATATCTCTATTTTAGCTTATAAGCTAAAATAATCAAAGCCTAGTGTGTACTCGGAAACCCACTCAAGGTAACTCTAATTCCGCCAAAATAGGAGAATGATCCGACAGCTGTGACCAGGGTCGGCCTCTGAGTACGCGTGCGTTTCTCACGGCGAAACCCCTCTGATAAATACGATCTAGCCTCAGCATCGGAAATGCGGACGGAAACGTCCTGGGGGGTGGCAGCATGCTTTGCTGTCCCGGCATCATCAGTTGATTGCGGCGCTCGAGTTGTCGCCCCGTCACCCCTGCTCTGATTTCGTCTAGACTTTCTCCTCTCCACACACCCTTCAAATGGTGCATGGACTCTTTGAGTCTGGGCGCGATACCGTGCGTACGCGGTGAGTTTGCAAACACCTCATACACACCAAGCTGCTCGACAAAGAACGGCGCAAGCGAGTCTTTCCAGTCGTTAAAATCGCCAGCGATGAGGATAGGCGCACCTTCGGGCACCATGCGGTTGATACGTTCCGCCATCACTTCTATTTGCCGCTTGCGACCACCTGCGAATAAGCCAAGATGTACGACAAAGCAATGTACCTCTCGACTTCCCACACTAATCACGCCATGCAGCAAACCACGCTGCTCGAGTCGGTGATCCGAGATGTCTTGGTTTTCGTAGGTGACGATGGGATGTCGGGAAAGCAATGCATTGCCATGATCGGTTTTGTCGCGAATGGCGTTACACCCGTAGGCGCACTCCATGTGCAAAGCAGCAGCGAGTGATTCATGTTGAGCATGCAGGCGCAAATGTTTATCATTGCGGCCCTGCACTTCTTGCAAAAACATCACATCGGGTCTTAGCCCATGCAGACCGAGTCGCAGCTCCCCCATCGAGTCGCGCCCTGCGAGGGAGCGACCTTTGTGGATATTGTAGCTAACGACACGGAGCAGGGACATTTAACCCGATTTAACTTCGGGCTGACGCAAACGGATATGCAGTTCGCGCAATTGTTTCTCGTCGACCGGCGAGGGCGCTTGTGTGAGCAAACATTGCGCGCGCTGTGTCTTGGGGAACGCAATCACATCGCGAATCGATTCGGCACCCGTCATCATCGTGACAATACGATCTAGACCAAAGGCGATGCCACCGTGCGGAGGCGCGCCATACTGCAACGCGTCGAGCAAGAAACCAAACTTGAGTTGAGCTTCTTCGGCATCGATTTTCAGGGCGCGGAATACCTTGCTCTGCACTTCTTCGCGGTGAATACGTACGGAGCCACCACCGATTTCCCAACCGTTGAGCACCATGTCGTAGGCTTTGGCGATCGCCTTGGACGGGTCTGTGGTGAGGAGGTCTTCGTGGCCATCCTTGGGGCTGGTAAAAGGATGGTGGGCGGCGACGTACCGATCGGCTTCTTCGTCGTATTCAAACATCGGAAAATCCACCACCCATAGTGGCTTCCAGACGCTTTCAAACAAACCGTTGGATTTTCCAAACTCGCTGTGACCGATCTTGACACGCAGAGCACCGATGGCATCGTTAACAACTTTGGCACGATCCGCGCCAAAGAAAATCAGATCGCCATTTTGTGCGCCTGTCCGCTTGATCATTTCTGTGAGCGCGGCATCATGGATATTTTTGACAATCGGTGATTGCAAGCCATCGCGACCGGTTGAGATGTCGTTGACCTTGATCCAGGCTAAACCTTTGGCGCCATAGATCGCGACAAATTTGGTGTAGTTGTCGATTTCGCTACGCGAGATCGCACCCCCACCAGGAATGCGCAAGGCGACCACTCGGCTGCCTTCTGTGGTTGCGGCTTGAGCAAACACTTTAAAGTCCACGTCCTGCATGACATCGGTCAGGTCGGTAAACTCAAGCTTAACGCGCAAGTCAGGTTTGTCCGAACCATAGAGACGCATGGCTTCACTGTAGGCCATGATCGGGAAGGTCGCATCGAGATCGACGTTTTGTACGGATTTGAATACGTGACGAATCATTTGTTCAAAAATCGCACGGATCTCGGTCTCGTTCAGGAACGAGGTTTCGCAATCGATCTGTGTGAACTCGGGCTGACGGTCAGCACGGAGATCTTCGTCCCGAAAACATTTGGTGATTTGGTAGTAACGATCAAAACCCGACACCATCAGCATCTGTTTAAAGAGCTGTGGTGACTGCGGCAAGGCAAAAAACTCACCGGCATTGACGCGCGAGGGCACAAGATAGTCGCGTGCCCCTTCAGGCGTGCTCTTGGTGAGCATGGGAGTTTCGATATCGATAAAGCCAAGCTGGTCGAGAAACTTGCGCACCTCAATCGACACGCGGTAGCGCAGCATCATATTGCGTTGCATCTGGCCGCGGCGCAAGTCCAACACACGGTGCGTCAGACGCGTCGTTTCGGAGAGGTTTTCATCATCGAGCTGGAACGGTGGTGTGACGGATGGATTGAGAATCTCGACTTCGCGACATAAGATCTCGACTTCGCCAGAGGCGAGATCAGCATTGGTGGTGCCGGCAGGGCGCTCACGCACGAGGCCTTTAATACGGATACAAAATTCGTTACGCAGGCGCTCTGCCGTGGCAAAACCCTCGGCATTGTCAGGGTCAAACACGATCTGGGCCAGACCGGCGCGGTCGCGCAGATCGATAAAAATCACGCCGCCATGATCACGGCGACGATGCACCCAACCAAAAAGGGTGACTGTTTGACCAAGGTGGTCTCGACAAACCTGACCGGTGTAGCAGGTACGCATGCAAACTCCAAAAGATCGTACAAAAAGATCTGACAAAAATTAATCGGTAAATACGTTAAAACTATTGCAAACTAAATCAGTCACAACACAGCAACTGAGATATTACTCATTTGGCGGCAAAGACTTTCTTTTTAGTGCCGCCGCGTTTGGCGCGGGCGCCACGACACCCATCGAAACAATGTATTTCAACGCGGCATCGACCGACATCTCCAGGGGCTGAACCTCGCTGCGCGGCATCATCAGAAAAAAACCTGAGGTCGGGTTGGGTGTCGTAGGGATGTAAACACTCACATGCTCGCCCGGGAGCAGGCTCGCTACCTCTCCACTCGGCGCTCCCGTCAACAAACCAATGGTCCAGCTACCTTGGCGCGGATACTGCACCAACACAGCTTGGCGGAAAGCCTGCCCGTTGGGTGCGAGCAGCGTGTCGCTGACTTGCTTGACCGAGTTGTAGATCGAACGCACGAGAGGAATACGACCGAGGATGTTTTCCCAAAGCTGGACGATCCCTCGACCCAGAAAATTAGCCGCCAAGATACCCGTGACAAGAACAACCGCGATCACAACTGCGACTCTAAAGCCTGGAATATCACGCCCAAACAGCGCCTGAGGTGACAAAAATGCCGGCACCACGCTCTCAAGCGTATTGACCGCAAGACCTAACACCCAAACGGTGATGACCAATGGCACCCAAATCAGCAAGCCTGTAATGAAGTACTTTTTAAAGGATCGCATGATAGGGGTGGGTTTAAAGTAAACGCTGGTATGTGGTTTTCAGCGACCTCAAGCCGCTGAGCCACCCGTGGCAGGCTTGCTCGACGAGGAAGCCGAACTTGCAGGGGCTGAAGAACCTGAAGCGCCAGCGGCCGTCGTTGCGGCAGGCGCAGCAGCAGAGCCATTGGAATTGTTCGCTGCACTCGATGCACTCTCCGAACCTGTCGAGGCTGACGAAGCAGCGCTATCGGCCGCGGTCACAGCGGGCGCGGGCTCGCTCGTCTTGGTCGTGCCCTTATCTGCGCCGCCATTATTGCGAAAATCAGTGACATACCAGCCGGAGCCTTTAAGCTGAAAGCCCGCAGCGGTGACCTGTTTGGCGTAGGTCTCCTGATGGCACTCGGGGCAGACCGTTAAGGGCTTGTCTGAAATCTTTTGCAGCACGTCTTGGGCATGACCACAGGCAGTGCATTTATAAGCGTAGATAGGCACGATGAAACTCTTGGATGCGAAAACGAGGGAAAGCTTTGTATTTTAACGGCTTTTCAGCCTAAACCCTCAGTAAATACGGAGCAAATGCTGATTTCTCGCCCGCTTCATCGTGCAATCCTACCCAAATCGCCGTCAACACTTGGCTTTTGGGTATTTTTTTGGACTTTTACAGCCCCAGAGAAGATAAATCAGGGCGTTTCAAGTGCCACTGCGTTGCCGCCTGGAAAGCCATCCCGATCGTAACCAAGGTGCCGTCGTCAAAAGGCTTGCCTAACAACTGTGCCCCGAGCGGCATGCCATTGTCGGCAAAACCAGCCGGCAGGGACATCCCCGAACAACCCATGTAGTTCCCGGCACGCGTAAAGGCGGCCATCGGTGTCTTGGACTCGTCCACCTCGGTTAAAGGACAGGCACCAATGGGTGCGCTAGGCGACAGCAGTGCGTCAACATTGCTCATCCAGTCCGTCCAGGCCGCAATCGTCTGACGGTGATGCGCGATCGCGTCGATATAGTCGGCACCAGAAATTTTACGGCCCGACTGCACGCGCTTGCGCACAAACTCACCAAACGGGCGCTCAGCATCATCAATATAGGCACGATGAATCGCATAGGCCTCGGAGGCAATAATCTGTCCGTTGCGCAGCATCATGTCGTTGAAGTCAAACGGAAAGGGCTTGTCAATCACCTGCGCACCCAGGTCGACCAGAACGCGACGGGTGTCATCAAGCATCTTGACCACGTCCTGACCCAACGCAATTGGATAGTGCTCAGGCGGAAACATTGCAATACGGAAACCTGCCAAAGGCTTGGGACCCGCTGCAGGGGCTTTCCAATGAAACATCGGACGGTTGCAGCTAGTGGGATCAAGCGGATCCTCTCCAGCCATCACGGCCGTCAAAATCGCCGAGTCCTGCACATCGCGCGTCATCGGTCCAATCGAGTCCAACGTCCCGGACAAGGCCAATGCGCCATGCAAACTGATCAGGCCGCGGGTAGTTTTCTGGCCCGTAATGCCGTTGAGTGCGGCAGGAATACGCACCGAGCCGCCCGTGTCAGAGCCCAGTGCAGCGGGTGCCAACGCCGCGGCAACCGCCACGCCAGAACCGCTTGAAGAACCACCCGGCACGCGGTGCGTCTTAAGGTCCCAAGGGTTCCAGGGCGTACCCATCACGGGGTTGGTGCCCCAGCCGCCAAACGCAAACTCCACCATGTGGACCTTCCCCAACGTCACCATCCCGGCACGCATCAGGCGCTCGACAGCGGTACACGTCGTGGGGCTGCGACGCTTAATCCAGTCCTGCGAACCCCCTGTGGTGATCTGACCTTCGATTTCACATAAATCCTTGACCGCTAAAGGCAAGCCGTCGACGGGACTTAAGGTATAGCCTGCAGCACGACGCAAGTCTGCCGCGCGCGCTTGCTGCAACGCGCTTTCTTCGTTCACGCTCACATAGGCATGAAGCTTACCGTTGGCTTTTTGAATTCGATTTAAATACTCACGCGTGATGTCTTCGGAGCTGTATTTCTTTTGCTGCAAACCTTGCGCGAGCTGTA
>JBIKOQ010000386.1:0-2663 GCA_044357955.1 Burkholderiaceae bacterium
ACAGAATCGTGCGCACGAGCAACCCATGCCTCATGATCATAAGCACCCGCCACACTGGCACCCACGAACACGCCTGAAAAATCGGTGGTATCAGGGAACTCGCCCACGTTGGTACGAAACTCGACCAAGGGCAAGCCGCTGTCGCGAATCGCGCGATCAAAGCGGGTCGGGGGTTGTTCGATATGCCAGTTGTTAAGATAGGCGAAGGGCTTCATGCCGCAGTGCTCCGGAGGTCAGAGGGACAAATAATCATCAGTTGCGGCTGCATCATAACGCGACGGTGGGAGGGACTGTCACAACACTGTCATGATTTTGAAATCTATCTGTTTTATAACTGAGGCAACTCAGACCCGAGCCACGATGGAGATAAAAAAATGAAAGTCGGTATCAATGGAATGGGCAGGATCGGAAGACTCGCCCTGAGAGCCGCTTTTGGCGCTGCTCATCGTCCTGACGAGGATCCACGCCGTCACAATCGGCTTGAGGTCGTACACCTCAACGAAGTCAAAGGAGGGATTACCGCGACTGCCCATCTGCTGACCTTTGATTCAGTGCAAGGTCGCTGGAGAGAACGGATCGAAGTCGAAGATGAGCACACGATTCGCCTGGGTCAACGCGCGCTCTCCTTTTCCTCGTTCGCCAATCCAGGCGACATCCCTTGGGGAGAGCTAGGCGTCGAGGTCGTCCTGGAGTGCACGGGCAAGTTTCTGACACCCGAGTCGATTCAAGGCCATTTTGATCGAGGTGCCAAGCGCGTGATTGTGGCCGCCCCCGTCAAAGTCGGCGATGTGCTCAATGTGGTCGTCGGCGTCAACGAGCACCTCTATGATCCGGCGCAACACCACATCGTGACTGCGGCCTCCTGCACCACCAACTGTCTGGCGCCGGTTGTCAAAGTCATCCATGAAAGCATTGGTATCCGCCATGGGCAGATCACCACGATCCACGACCCCACCAACACCAACCTCGTGGTCGATGCTCCGCACAAAGACCTGCGGCGCGCGCGTAGCGCCATGCAAAGCCTCGCCCCCACGACGACCGGCAGCGCGACAGCCATCACGCTGATATATCCGGACTTGAAAGGCAAACTCAATGGCCATGCGGTCCGCGCGCCCGTCCTGAACGCCTCACTGACCGACTGCGTGTTTGAGCTCAAGCGCGAGACCACGGTCGAAGAAGTGAATGCAATGTTTACCCAAGCGGCGGCAGGCGCACTGGCCGGCATCTTGGGCGTGGAAACACGGCCGCTCGTGAGCGTCGACTATGCGGGCGACACGCGTAGTTCGATTATCGATGCGCTTTCGACCATGGTGACCGATGGAACCTTGCTCAAGGTCTACGCCTGGTATGACAACGAAATGGGCTATGCCTGCCGTATGATCGACCTCGCCTGCCACATGCAAGCAAAAGGCATTTAAACCACTATGTCCACACACGCAGCACGCAACTACGCCATCGTGACCTCCGCCTATTGGGGGTTCACCCTCACTGATGGCGCGTTACGCATGCTGATATTGCTCCATTTTTATCGTCTGGGTTACTCCCCTTTCACGTTGGCCTTCCTGTTTTTGCTTTACGAAGCGGCAGGTGTGGTGGCGAACCTGCTTGGCGGTTGGCTGGCCACCCGCTTTGGTATTTCGCGGATGCTCATCGTGGGTCTGGTCACGCAAATATTGGGGTTTTTATTACTCTCCGCACTCTCGCCAGAATGGACTGCCGCGATGTCCGTAGCTTGGGTCGTCCTCGCCCAAGGCGTTTGCGGCGTCGCCAAGGATCTGACCAAAACCGCGAGTAAATCCGCTATCAAAATCACCGCTGGACAAGCCTCGGGACAATTATTTAAATGGGTCGCTTGGTTTACGGGTAGTAAAAACGCCATGAAAGGGGTTGGCTTCTTTTTAGGCGGCCTGTTGCTGGACCAGCTTGGTTTTCAAGGTGCGCTTTGGGCCATGGCAGGTTTACTAGGGCTGATTTTGGTGGGTGTCGTCTTCTCCTTGCCTCCCATGATGGGCAAAAGCAAAGCCTCCAAATCTGCCAAAGAGCTTTTTGCTAAAAACCGCGGCATCAACCTCTTAGCAGCGGCGCGTGTCGTCCTATTTGGTGCTCGCGATGTCTGGTTTGTGGTGGGCGTGCCCGTCTTTCTCTATGCCTCGGGCTGGACCTTTACGATGGTCGGCGGCTTTCTCGCCGCTTGGACGATCGGCTATGGTTTTGTTCAGGCGATCGCCCCCTCACTCGTGCGACGCAGCGATGACGGCCTGAGCAATGAGGTCCCCGCCGCAAGGCACTGGTCCGCTATCCTCGCCTTGGTCACTATCATCCTTTGCGTACTCGTCTGGCTCGACGTCCGTCATCTCGAATGGGTCGTGGTGGTGGGTTTAGGCGTATTTGGCTTTGCGTTCGCCGTCAATTCCTCTGTCCACTCGTATCTAATCCTTGCCTATGCCGGCTCAGAAAAAGCTGCCGAGGACGTTGGCTTTTACTATGCCGCCAACGCGCTGGGCCGTTTTATGGGCACCCTGCTCTCAGGTTTGTTGTATCAGTGGGGCGGCCTGCTGTATGCGTTGTTGGGCTCCGCACTGATGCTGATTATTTGTTGGCTGGTGACGCTGGCGTTGCCGCTGGCAAAACCCCTGGCACCAGAGCAGGCGCGTCTTTCCTAA
>JBIKOQ010000387.1:0-2662 GCA_044357955.1 Burkholderiaceae bacterium
CTTCCGACTAATATGTTTTCGGGATTAGGCGTTTCCATGATCAAGAGCCCGCCTGGTTTTAAGACCCGGTAGGCCTCGGAGACCAGCAACCGCAAGGTCTCAAACGGAATATGTTCAATCAGATGGAATGCAGATACGAGTGAGGCGCTTTCATTTTCCATCCCTTGCAGTGCGGAGATCGCATCCTGCGTGCGAACATTCAGATTGAGCGCACGGCAGTCGTCGAGCATACCTTCATCAAGATCGACACCGAGAGTTTGAAACCCTTTTTCTTGGAGCAGCTCAAGCCACTCGCCCCGACCGCAGCCTAAATCCAAGGCGATTGCGTGAGGATAAAGGGTGAGCATGGGCTCGATAAAAGGCATGTAGGTGAGCAAGCGTGCTTTTATTTCAGTGCGAGTGCCCCTAAAGAACAATTCAAATCGACTATAAAAATCATCTTTCATTGTTTAATCTCAAGTGTTGGAGCCATCCAGGTTGAACCAACAAAATGTTCTTTACCTACGTTGATGACTTGAAAGACAAGTGCCCTGTCTTTCCATTCGTAATTGCCGCCGATATGCGTGTCGGATGCGTGCAGTGCGACGCTGACAGAATAGGACCCCTCGCCAAGATTGACAAGAAAGTGAGCGTTGAAATCTATCACAGCACCTTGGTCTAAATCGTAGAGCGTTTGATTGAGATGGTGCGTGTTGGTACCGTAAATAGTTTGTCCAAGACGATCCTTGATCATATAGCCCATGACAAGTTGCTCGGTTGCTGTGTGGACCTGCGCGCGGACAAGCAAAGAGACAGGTTGGCCTACCTGCACTTCTACAACACTGGCACCTTGGAGATCGACAAGCTTGACCGCTTCGATGCTCACAGTTCCTGTGCCTGACTGGGTCGCGACGCCACCATCTGCCGTTTGCTCCTGTTCAATTCGAGTCTCTCCGCGCTCGGCCAACAAGGCATTGTAGTAATCCATCACGGCTTCGGGTGGTCCTTCCATCGCCACTTCTCCCGCATTGAGTAGGACCGCTCGGTCGCAGACTGCTTGAATGACGGCTTTGTCATGCGAAACTATCAAAAGTGTGGTGCCAAGTGACCGAAACTCCCGAATACGATTGAAACTCTTGTGTTGAAAATAGGCGTCACCCACAGAAAGCGCTTCATCAATAATCAGCACATCTGGCCGATGAGCAGTGGCGACACTAAAGGCCAGACGCATTTGCATGCCGCTTGAGTACACGCGAACAGGCTCTTCGAGGTATGAGCCGATTTCAGCAAATGCTTCGATCTCGGGCATGAGCCGATCAATATCTGCAACGCTATAGCCCAAGAGTTGGGCGGACATATAGACGTTTTGTCGACCGGTAAAGTCCGGATGAAACCCCATCCCAAGTTCGAGTAATGCAGCGACTCGACCTGTGACCGAGACCGAGCCGGAGCTAGGCGTAATTGTCCCAGTGATCAGTTTGAGTAGTGTACTTTTACCTGCGCCGTTGATCCCGATGATTCCAACAGCCTCACCCTGCTTCACGTCTATGTTGATATTGCGCAAGACAGGCTTTACCGTGTGCCGCACCCCCAAAAAGGGCAATATCCACTCAAGCAGTCTAGCCCAGCGATTAGGGTACTGGCGGTAGGCTTTACGCACGTTATGGACATGGATGGTTCCCATTAGAGCTCATCCACAAGTTCGCCAGATCGCCTGCGAAACAGTCTCAGGCACCATAAGCATAAAAGAATGGCAACGAGTCCGACTGGCCACAAGGTACTCCAGTCTGGCCAGAGGTTGTGGACCAAAATATTTTGATAGGCAGTAATGAGTTGGGTCAACGGGTTGAGTTCAATGACTTGGCGGATCTGCTCAGGCAGGATCGTGATTGGATAAACAATAGGTGTTAGCCAAAACCAAAACTGAAGAAAAATACCAAAAAATTGACCAATATCTCGAAAAAAAACATTCAAAATCCCGAGGCTTAAGCCTAAACCCATTGCAAACATCATCTGGATGAGCAGGATCGGAAAAATTGCGATGAAAGACCATCCTGGGAAATTGCCACTCAATACTAAAAATAGCGTAAAAAATCCAAATATGATCGTAAAGTTCAATAAGGCACTACCGAGTACGATAAGCGGCAAACACAGTCTCGGAAAATTAATTTTTTTTATTAAATTGGCATGATCGAGAAAGATGTTGATGCAGCGATTGGTCAGCTCAGAAAACAAACTCCAAGTCAAAATGCCTGAACAGAGGTAAATGCTGTAGGCGAAAGTGGAGTCTACGCCTGGAAGCTTGGCACGCATGATCTGTGAAAAGATGACCGTGTACACAGCAATCATCGCGATGGGATTCAGAATGCTCCAAAGTGCACCGAGCAGGGAGTTTCGGTATTTGGCTTGGAACTCACGGACAATACTCCCCGCGATAAACGCTCTATAGCTGTAGAGGGCCCTGAGCATTTGCATAAGTCAATTGTGCGCACGATAAATATAAGCTGTCCATTGTATGATGAAACATTATGTAGATAGATGTTTGCCGGAGAATACAAAGGTGCTGCGATCGTTGGTTTCTGTGATTAAAGGCCCTGCCAAACAGGCCTTCCGTACCTTTCCTCTGCTTGAAAGAGCCTCCCGAGCGTTACAGCATCGATTTCCTTGGTTAGCTAGCGCCAAT
>JBIKOQ010000388.1:0-2661 GCA_044357955.1 Burkholderiaceae bacterium
GATCGCCGAGACGGGTTCTATTTCAGCGGCTGGTCGTAAACTTGGCATGTCTTATCGACGCGCCTGGCTGTTGGTCGATCAAATGAACCAGTATTTCAAAGAACCCGTGGTACAGGCTGCAACAGGCGGAGCACAGGGTGGTGGCACAGCTCTCACGGAAACAGGTCTAGAAGTCATCAACCTCTATCGGGGCATCGAGCAGCAAGCCCAAGAACACTCTGCCCCTCTGATCGAAAGATTAAAGGACAAAATCAGACCTACGATATAAAAAAGCTTTGTAACTGAGTTCCGGACTATAGTGAGGATGTCTCTCTTAGACAATCAAGGAGCTTTTATCATGGCAACAAAACGAAACTCGAACAAAAAAAATGCGAGCAACAACAAAAGCGTTGGCGCACTCTCGATCGATATCGGCATCAGCGCGAGTGAGCGCGCCAATATCACCAAGGGTTTATCAAAACTCTTAGCCGATAGTTATGCCCTGTATCTGATGACGCATAACTTTCACTGGAACGTCACCGGTCCGCAATTCAACAGTTTGCACCAGATGTTCATGACTCAATACACAGAGCAATGGACAGCCTTGGATCTCATCGCTGAACGGATCCGTGCCCTGGGTCACCCTGCTCCCGGCACTTACCAAGAGTTCGCCAAGCTTGCGTCCGTTAAACAAGTCGAAGGCGTCCCGTCTGCCACCGACATGGTGCGCTATTTGGTCAAGGCGCAAGAGGCGACAGCGAAAACCGCCCGCAGTCTTTTTCCAGTTGTCGGCGAAGCGAATGACCAACCCACCGCGGACTTATTGACTCAACGTCTCGAAGTTCATGAAAAAACTGCCTGGATGCTGCGCAGTGTGCTTGAGGATTAATCAGTATGCACATAGGCCGGAAGCGCAACCTGAAATAAGGTTTCGTCTTCTGGTCCTTTTAAGAGCCTGATCGAACCCTCGTGCGAGTCCATGATGGCGCGACTCAACCAAAGCCCCATGCCCATCCCTTTTTCTTTGGTCGTGTGAAACAGCTCGAAAATGGTGGCGATGCGGTCACTCGGCACGCCAAATCCGTTATCACTGACCTCGAAAACAATACTATTCTCACGTTGAAACAGACGTATAAAAACAAGCTTCTCACCTGAAACGCTTGTCACTGCATCCACTGCGTTATTAATCAAATTAAGCACTACCATTTGTAGCTGATTCTGATCGGCCTTGACCCACAAGTCTTCTTCGATATCCGCTTGAACATTAACACCTTGCAAACGGGCTTCGGGCAAGAGAATCCGATGCGCATCAATCACTAAATGACTCATATCGAGTGGCGCGAATTCGCTCGAACCTTTGACAAAGAATTTGCGTAAGCTTGAGACGACAACCGCAGCGCGATCATTATCCTCCAAAATATGCTCAAGCGATTCTTGAAATCCTTCGCGATCACCAGAGCGACGATTCAACGTCATCAACATCTCCGTATTCAATCGAATCGCACTGAGTGGTTGATTGATCTCATGCGCAATCGCACCCAACATCGTCCCCATGCTATTGGCCTTCGCTGATAGCGAAAGCGTCCGCATCAACGCATTTTTTTCTTCAAGAATGTCCTCGAGTGTCTTGTTTTTGCTATGTGTATCGGCAAGCTGAGCATCCGTGACTTTTTTAATTTCCCAAAACTTTTCGAAACGTAACTGGACAAAGCCAAAGTTACCCAGCACATAGCCAAACAAGATCGAAAAAATCCCGATATATTGATCCATCCCCTTTTCAAACACACCAACACCACCGAGAGCGCTATGGTAGCCCACCATCCTGACGAGCAATCCAATCAGAATAAAAATCGCCATCCAGGCGATGAGCTTGCCACCTTTATTTTTGAGTTCTCTGTAGATGGATTGGCTAATGAACAACAGATCGAAAGACATTAAAACTAGATAGGCATGCGCCCAACTCAAGCGTAAAGACTCGGTTGCCTGCGTGTAAACCAAAAAGGAAAAAACGAGCACATACGTTGTACCAATTACTGCATAAATCAACACCGTACGCTGAATATTGGTCGATATATCAAGTCGCAGAGACAAGGAGCGAAAGCTAAAGCCAATCGCAAAAAAAACGTGTGCGACATAAAAGCTCAGCACATCGGGAATCTGGTCTCTGAGTCCTACCAGTAAAAAACCTAGACTTGTCCCAAGACCGCCGATACACCACCAATACACTTGACGGTCACGAAACTCAGCGGTCGCCACATAGACAGCGATCGGCAACAAAAAGAAAAAGAGTGCCAAAATCAAGTAAAGCGAGGCGATATCAATGTTCAAGCTATATCCCTGAGTCCGGTGATGAGCTGAAATTATATCGTTACACTTGCCGTTCCTGAGGTTCCTGAAGTTCCTGAAATTCCTCTAGACATCAAAATCAAACTAAGCGCTCGGGCGAAAATTTGAGTTTGAATGTACTACCTTCACCCACCTTACTGGAAATCATAAGCTGTGCATGATGACGGGTCGCGATATGCTTAACAATCGCTAAACCGAGACCCGTCCCGCCAGTATCCCGTGAGCGACTGCCATCAACACGATAAAAACGCTCAGTGATACGAGGGAGATGAATAGCGTCAATCCCTGGACCTGTATCGGTCACCGAAAAAACTCCCTGCTGACTCGGTGTCATAC
>JBIKOQ010000034.1:0-8883 GCA_044357955.1 Burkholderiaceae bacterium
CTTGAACGCATCGTCCGCACCCGTTGACCTTGCCGCAGGAGAGGCAGATTTCGATATCCGTTACGGGCATTTTTTTCCCGATGCTGGCGTGATGGTCGAACCTTTCCCTGCGGAAACAATCGCGGTGAATTGCTCTCGCTCAATGTTGTCGGGGCGTCGTCAATCAAAAGGGGGATTTACCCTGACTGGCAAAACGTTGATTCACACGGAAGTCAACAAATACACTTGGAGAGATTGGTCCAAGGAGCATCCAGAACACAATTTGGATCTTGAGCGAGGCCCGCGTTTTGATCGTTCATTTATGGCGATCAACTGTGCAGTAGACGGCCTTGGTGTGGCGTTGGAAAGCACACTACTCATCGAACGAGAACTGGAAAGTAAAAAGCTCGTCATGCCCTTTGGCCCAGAGGGCCCTCAAATCGTCTGTCATCAACTGACATACCTCAAATCCAAAGGGCACGTACAAAAAATGAAAGCTTTCCGTGAATGGCTGTTTGATGAACTGAATCAATCCATGGCTAATCTCGGCTAGCTCCCCGATACTTATGATGCTGTGTCGTCAGTGCTTTTCAAAATAAAAATACACCTTTGCCCGAAGTTTGCTTATCAAAAAGCTGATAGGCCTGGACTGCATCCTCAAACCCCCAGCGATGGGTAAAAAGAGCATCAACATCCACTCCACGATCGGCAACAAATCTTGCGCAGTCACCTTGACCAACCGTTGAAAACGTCCATGAGCCGATGATCGTGACTTGGCGGCGCAATAAGTCTGGACTCACATCGAGGGATACGCTACCACCTTCACCCACAAAGCAAGCCTTGCCCCACGTTCGCACGCACTGAACAGATTGTTTGCGTGCCAAAGGAGATGAGGAAGCATCGATGGAGGCATGCGCACCCAACCCATGCGTCAGCTGCTTAATTGCTTGCACAGGATCATCTTTGGAGGGATTGATCACAGCATCCGCACCTAACTCTTTGGCACGTGCCAAACGCTCCTCACTCACATCAAGCGCAATCACCCGCGCACCCAAGGCATGGGCCAACTGCGTCGCCGACAGTCCAACTGGACCTTGTCCGAAAATCGCGATCGTTTGGCCGCCATTTAAGTCAAGGCGATGTAGAGCACCCCAAGCAGTCCCTGTACCACAAGCAATCGCAGCGCCTGTTTCAAACGTCAACTCTTCAGGTAATTCAACAATCGTGCTTGCTGGGCACTTCATGTATTTAGCGTGAGAGCCATGACCGGTGACGCCATAGACTTCTTTAACACCTTCGTCACAAAGCTGCATCCATCCAGTCGAACAATGGGGGCATGCGCCACAACCTCGATAGTGATGCACCATGGCACGCTGGCCCAAATAGGCGCGCTTCGGGTTGACCCCGGACCCAACAGCAACCACCACGCCACAAGGTTCGTGTCCCGCCACAACTGGAGGCGCATCACCATAGCCAAGTGCCCTGATCGCCTCACCACGCGGGGAACGATAAAACTTAAGGTCGCTTCCGCACATGCCTGAGGCTTTGATCTCAAGCACAACTTCATTAGGACCCGGTGAAGGATCTGGAAAATCCAGATACTCAATTTTGCTATCCCCCACAAATACAATTCCTTTCATTGCATGGCTCCTCGTTGGATTTTTAATTTATGTGTGTACAACATTAAGACGGAGATTACGCAGCCAAGCGACTCAGTTAACAACACTCGTTTTAATCAAGCACACGATCTTCCAAAATCATCTGCGAAGCCCGCTCAGCAATCATGATGACAGGCGCACTGGTGTTGCCGCTTGGCACCTGAGGCATGACAGAGGCATCTACGATGCGCAGCCCTGCAAGCCCTTTGACGCGCAAGCGGTGATCTACCACCCCGTGTTCATCCGGCCCCATCCGACATGTGCCAACCGGGTGATACATCGTCTGCGACTGCTCACGGATATATTGCTCAAAATCACGCTCCGTCACGCACTCGGGTCCGGGCAAAGACTCCGCCCTGACATGTTCTTTAAAAGGTGAAGTCTGGTAGATCTGACGAATAATCTTAAGACCCACGATCAACGGTTTAACGTCGCGGTCATCAGCCAGGTAATTTGCAAACATCCGTGGTGCCTGACGAAAATCTGGTGACTGCAGCGTCAAGCTCCCTTTTGAATACACATGCAATAAGCCGCACGACGCTGTAATCGCAGGTGCTTTACCGGCACGGTACATACCGCCTGCACCCAACATACTGAAGGGCCGCATTTGCATCTGTAGATCGACTCGATCACTATTGACACCAGAGCGGGCAAAAAGTCCAACCTGCGCCGCAGCAGAGTTGAGCAAACCTTTTTTTGACACCAGATAACGTAGGACCTCAGGGATCATCCTTACATTGCTTGAAATTTTATGATTGATGGAAAACACGGGATCCACACTGGCCAGACTATGCACATAGACATGATCATGCAAGTTCATCCCCACCCCAGGTGCATGATGCAACACCTCAATGCCATGCTCACGGAGATGAGCGGCAGGTCCAACACCCGAGAGCATCAAGATCTGCGGTGTATTAATCGCACCCCCTGACAAAATCACCTCGCCTGCACCGAAATTCATCAGCTGACCGTTGATGAGACAACGTACCCCAATCGCTTTTTTACCCTCAAACAAAATACGCTCCACCAAGGCGTTGACCATGACCGTTAAGTTTGGACGCTTGCGGATGGGATGTAAAAAAGAACGTGCGGCTGAAGCGCGCACACCCTTGTGAATCATCAACTGCACATAGCCTACCCCTTCCTGGGTTACGCCATTAAAATCATCGTTAGGGCGGATACCGGCATTGATGGCCGCGGCCACAAAAGCTTGTGAGGCAACATGCGGTTCCTCAAGCGCTGAGACCTTGAGCTCGCCCTTTGCACCATGATAGGTGGACGCTCCCGCATAGTGACACTCGGTACTTTTAAAGGCAGGCAACACATCGGACCAACCCCAACCCGGGTTACCCGCATCACGCCAAGCATCGTAATCCTCTGAGGTGCCGCGCATATACACGTGACCATTGATACTGCTCGAGCCACCCAAAGTTTTTCCGCGTGGCCAACCAATTCTGCGACCACTCAAGCCAGGTTCTGGTTCAGTCTGATAGCACCATGACACCTCTGGATTATTTACCACGCGAGGCACACCCGCAGGGATTTTGAGCCAAGGATTCGTATCCTCGGGACCCGCCTCAAGCAGCAACACCCGGTTGGATGGATCAGCAGACAATCTATTGGCTAGCACGCAGCCAGCTGAGCCCGCACCCACAATCACAAAATCGTAATGTTCATTGAATGTCATGGCATGATCTTTAGTGTCGATCGAGCGTGTTTTAATTTTTGTAAGTTGGATCAGCGCGATCAAGTTTACGAATCAATGCGGGCCACTCTAGATCTCCAAAACGACGACGCGTGCTGGCCTGATAGTTCTTCCACGTTTCTTCTAACACTCGTTCTGACACCTTGACCATGGGAGAGTTGCACGCCATCGCGGCAAGTTGCGCATAACAGGAAAGCTCTAAGCGATGCAGCCAGTTAAAGGCTTCTCCGATTGTCACGCCCGCAACGAGTGCACCATGATTACGTAACATCAGTACGTTGTTTGTGCCGAGATCTTTCACCAAGGATGCTTTTTCTGTATCAAGCAAAACCACACCCTCGTAGTCATGGTAGGCGATCTTTAGAAAGCGCATCGAAGTTTGATTAAGCGGTAGCACGCCACACTCAAGAGAAGAGACCGCCATCGAGGCCCAACTATGTGTATGCACGACGCACCCCACATCGTGGCGTGCTTCGTGAATGGCGCTATGAATCACTGCACCTGCGCGATTGACGCCATAGCCCAGACTCCCAAAATCAGGGCCTCCCAAGACCTTGCCGGAAAAGTCCACCTTGAACAGGCTGGAGGCGGTGATTTCCTCATACATCATGCCGTAGGGATTGATGAGATACACACCCTCTTCGCCCGGAATGCGCGCAGAGATGTGATTGGCGATCATGTCCGACAAACCGTACATCGCCACGAGTCGATAGCAGGCGGCCAGATCGACACGCGCCTGCCACTCCTCCTCAGAGACTTTACCTTTGAGCGAGGGAATTTCGAGATAACCATCTTTTGCTTTCATGTTGTCTCCTGGGTGCGATTTGATCGCTATGATTTTTGTAAAAATATTGAGTTTTCATCATACAGCGATAAAAAATTCTCAACATCCCCAATCATCAACGAATCCCAGGGCAACACTCCAGCAAAAAATAAAATCAGGACTTTTGAAAACGCTGCAGTATCCCCGTACCAACCAAAACAGCACCCAGCAGGATCAACATGCCAATACCCCACGTGATCCAAATCGCGGGAACGAGCCAAGCGAGTACCATGCCCATCGTCGGTAATACGCTAAAGAAATTTCCCATGGCGCCTTGAGCAGTATGAAGAACGGTATTCAATGCTATCGGATCGAACCATGACGTCATCCACACAGGAATGATGACCGAGCTTGCCGCCGACTCAAGCGTAAGGGCTGGACCCTCTGACATGCGCCGAGATGCCCACACCACGCCCTGCGACAGCAAGGCAGCCCCACCGGTCCAAAGCACCGAAAGGAAAGCGACGCTTCCCCAAAGCAAAACTTTCATTGAACCACTCCGTTAAATAGCCGCAGGCGGCGAACTTAGTGGAGTGCATGTTGAAGCCTTAGCGACTTCGGATCAATCGAACTTTTTATGAGTTTATGTTCGGTTTACTCGAATGATCGTCAAACTTAAAACACAAGAGATCAGAATCGCTACAGGCGTATTTCATCAAGTCCATAAAGCTGAGTTTTTCAACTCACTTTATGGACAAGCAATCAGTTTAGATGTTGAAGACTACTTTTTTACAAGCCATGAGCGATACCAGCTTTTAAATAATTTAAGTTGAGTTTCAGCGTAACGTTTTTGACTCAAAGATAAGGTATCAGTTTCATTAAAGTGTAATTCGTACTCGGAATGACCCTCCAGAACCATCAGGTACTTATAGTAAAGAACCAGATCAACGCCCTCATCGAATGAGGAAAGTACTCCTAACGCCTCCTCCAGCTCACCTGCGCGTACACGAGCCGAAGCATCACCAGCGCAGGCATGCTTGCACAAATCAACCAAGTGCAAAACTTCTTTGGGTAGGATGTTTCCAATACCTGTAATTGCACCTACAGCACCACAATTGATATAACCGTGCACCACCTGCGTGTCCACACCAACGAGCAGCGAAACTGAAGAATCATTACCCACAATGTGTTCAGCGGCATACCTGAGTGAGGCCGCTCCTCCAAACTCTTTAAAACCTATAAGATTTTGATACTTTTTTCGCAACTCAAAAAACAAGTCAGCACGCGTTTCAAACCCATAGTAAGGACTGTTATAAATGACGGAAGGTAGACCTTTAGCAGCTTCCAAAATACCTTCAAAATGTGCGCGCTGAGCAGCTACCGACGTCCCTCGTGAAAGAACTCGGGGGATGACCATCAAGCCACTAGCCCCACACGCTGCAGCATGTGCGGCAATAGCAGCAGCGCGCTTAGGACTCTGAGCACCCGTTCCGACAATCACGGGGATTCCCGCTTTGACTAAACACTCAACGCCCTGCATGCGTTGTTCATCGGTCAAAAGTGGCCAATCACCCATAGAGCCGCAATACACAACGGCAGACATACCTGCTTGTATTAATTCAACACCTTTTTTGACTAGCGCGTCAAAGTCAGGTTGTCTAGCAGCGTTACACGGCGTCATCAAAGCTGGCACAACGCCTGCAAATACATTTTTATTCATTATTGTCTTCTCTAAAGGCTAAATTACAAGGTTTGTCCGACTTTACGTAACTCTGCCAAGACAGGTGCTTTAGGTAACCAAATCTTGTCATAGTCGGCAATAACGGCTTGCGCATCAGCACTATTAGCGGTTCGGAATGGGATCTTGGTCGCTTTGAATTGCTCGATCAATTTTGGTTCATTACCCGCCAATTGATCAATCTGAGTATCCAACGCCGCACGCACAGCTCGAGTGATTAAATCTCGATCAGCAGGTGTCGTGTTCTGCCAAACTCGACCCGATACGAGTGCCGCAACCGGCATAAAGATTGCATTCATCTGCAAAATTGACTTTGAAACTTTATCAAAGCGCTGATTCCAAGAAAACTCTAAATCAGCCTCGAGCCCATCCACCTGACCATTCGACATCGCATCAAAAACCTGAGGCGTCGCGACTGGCGTTGGAGCGGCTCCGAGCAATTGATAAAAGTCGCGATAAGCAGGAGTAGGATTAATGCGCAACTTCATTCCCTTGATATCAGAAATCTTTGTAATATCTTTGGCAGAGAAAATCGCACGCATGCCAGTTATACCCCAGGCTAAACCTATCGTTCCCGTTGTTGAGGGCAATACATCCAGCAAGCCAACCGCAATAGGGTGTCTCACAAGTTTTGCAATCTTATCGGTAGAGTCAACTATATAAGGAGCGGTAATTGCGGCAATCGATGGCACACGCGATCCAAGTTCAGCCGCCATGATCCAGCCCATATCAAGGGCGCCAGACTGCATTTGCTGCAACATCGCGGCTTCATTACCAAGTTGCCCCGAAGGAAAAATAGTCATGCTCAGTCGACCATTTGTTTCCTGTTTCAGCGTGTCCGCTACTTTTTGAGCAGCAACGTTCCATGGGTGACCGTTCGGGGTAATGATGCCTAGTCTTAATTGCTTTGTTTGGGCTAATAAGAGACTAGGAGTACCCAAGACCAAAGATGCACCACCAATAATCACTTGACGACGAGTAACTTTCATATGAACTCCTTTGTGGATATAGTTATTTCAACAAGGCTGTTGAGAGACTCGGAAAAAAGCAAAGCAGTACCAACAACAAACAAGAAACGACAAAAAAAGGCCAAGTTATTAGGAACATCGCACCCGGCTTAGCACCCGTCACCGCGGATGCCACAAAAAAACTCAATCCGACTGGCGGTGTTAATAATCCCAATACCAAATTAATCACAACAACCACACCAAAATGTCTTGGGTCAATACCATAAACCTCGGTTGCAATAGGCAAAAGGATCGGAACCACCATGATTAACCCAGGAATTCCATCGATGATGGTACCGATTAATAAAATCGCGAGACTGGCAATCAACAGGAAAGCGATTGGATCCGTTGCAACCAATTTGATACTTTCTGCAATCATTTGAGGAATTTTTCCATACACCAATACCCAGGAAAAAACGACTGCCGCAGCAACGAGAAACAATACGATGGCAGAGTAGACGCCCGCACGAAACATCATTTTTGGCAGATCAGAAAGTTTAAATTCCCGAGTCCAGTAACGACCTATCAATGCAGCCACGACGGAGCCAACAGCCGCAGATTCGGTCGGATTTGCAACTCCGCCCAAAATAGAACCAATGATGACTATTGGAATCAGCAAGGTCGGTGCCGCATTCAGGATGATGGCAAGGCGAGCCTTAAGAGATTGCTTATCTGCTCTTGGATAATTATAGAAAAAGCCCATTAACATAATGATCAGAAAAAACATTCCAGTCAAAATAATGCCTGGAATGATTCCTGCAATCAGCATGTCTCCAACAGCAACTTGTGCGAGCGTACTGTAAACAACAAACATAACGGACGGCGGAATAATCGGCCCGAGCATGCCACCATAAGCGGTCAGACCTGCAGAGAATGTCTTGTCATACCCCTTCTTCTCCATTTCGGGAACCATGATTTGAGACATGATTGCGACTTGCGCAGTCGAGGAACCAAGAATCGAAGACACCAGCATGTTCGCAAGAATATTGACATAGGCTAGACCGCCCTTTATGGCACCTACAAATGCCATGGCAAGATTCACGATCCGTTTGGTGATCCCACCACCGTTCATAATTTCACCAATCAATATGAACAGAGGTATTGCAATCAACCCATAACTGTCGACGCCACCAAAGAGCTGTAGAGGATAATTAATAAACAACAACGGATTGCCAGAATCCATGATGTAAACAAGCGCACCCAAGCATAGGCATATTCCGATTGGCAAACCGACAAACATCAGACCAATAAAGATTGCGGTGGTCATCATGATTAGTTAATTCCCTCAGCACCACCAAGATTGGTGTCCATGCCCGACTCAGGTTCAATCCATCCGAGGTCTTCTAAAAGATTTGCAAGGCTGTGAATGATCATCGTGATTGAAAATATAGGAATGATCAGGTAGATCACCCACGTGTGCCACCCTAGTGTTTGGGTTCTTTCCGTATAAAGGAAATTAAAGGTTTTACCCGCTAGTGCCTTTGCATCAAAACCCGATTGGAAATATCCGACTGGATCAAACCAGAGCACACACATCCATGCCAAAGAAATTGCAAAAAAAGTGACCCCTATACCTGCCAAAACCTTGGCGGTTTTTTTATAAGTCTGAGGTAATCTGTCCGTCACTATACTGACTGCAAAGTCCATTCTTAGACGAGTCATGGCTGAACCACCGATAAATGTGAGCCACACTACAGAATAAACAGCCGACTCATCAATCCAATATATCGGTGCACCGCTATAGCGGGTTACAACATTTAGCAATATCAAAAAAGTCAGCAGGAACATCAGTCCTGTAATACATTTTTTTTCTACCCGAAGCGTGGCATTTGAAGCCGCAATGACACAACGTGTCCAAAAGGACGACTGGCTTGAATGCGTCAACGCTTTTGTCACCTTTTTTTCTAGCATCACAGACCTTGTATGGCTAGGTTTTACTTTATTCAAATAATTGTATATTGTATAAAATATGCAAGTCAATGGATTTCGCGTAGAATGATCAAAGTTCATCCTCTACAAAAACATGGAACATA
>JBIKOQ010000389.1:0-2649 GCA_044357955.1 Burkholderiaceae bacterium
GTTACCCACAGTCGCTTTGGCCGGCAGTGTCACGCGAAACGATCAACCCAATGCCTTGACGCAGTTTCTCAATGCGTCCTCCTTGTCGACGACCCAAAACTTGGTGGTTCAGGCCAACTGGGAAATCGACTTTTGGGGGAAGTACCGGCGCGGCATCGAAAGTACAGCTTCTTCATTGTTTTCAACAACCGCTGCTTTTTATGCAGCCGATGTCTCTTTGGCGGCTGATGTCGCCAATACCTACATCACGATCCGTAATTACCAGTCGTTGCTGCGTGTCGGTCGCGCAAACCTCGCCCTGCAGGCAGAGAGCTTAAGGATTGCCTCCTCGCGTTTTAAAAATGGTGCGACCTCTTTGCTTGATCTCAGTCAGGCCCAGTCGCAATACGAACAGACGAAAGCTGATATTCCGACCCTGATTTCTGCGCTCAAAAATGCTGAATTTGCCATGAGTATCCTGTTGGGGGAATTACCCGACTTTTATGAAAAAACCTATGGCCAGACGCAGAGTCGCTTGCAACCTCCTGAGTCATTGCAGGTCGGGATTCCCAAGGACTTGCTGCGTCGTCGTCCTGACGTCCTGCAGGCCGAATACGCTGCGGCAGCCCAATCCGCGTTGATCGGTGTTAATACAGCGGCCTTGTATCCTAGTTTTTCGCTCAGCGGATATTTTGGCTTTCAAAATGTCTCAATGAACAACCTCAATCAGTCCAGTCTGTTTTCGTGGGATAACCGTACAACATCGATTGGCGGTAGTTTTGTATTCCCACTGTTTTATCGAGGCGCGATCGTCGACCAGATCCGTGTCCAAGACGCCGTTTTTCAAAGCAGTGTTCTAGCCTATCAAAATCAGGTGTTGCAAGCTCAAAAAGAGGTCGAGCAAGCGCTGACGTCGATTTCAACGACCCGCAGTTCGACCTTGGATCTTAGAAAGTCCGTGACGGCCGCTCAGCGTGCTGCGGCACTCGCGCTTGATCGTTACAAGGCGGGACAAAATGATTACAACACCGTGATCGTGGCGCAGCAGCAGCTTTTACAAGTACAAAATAGTCTGGTGCAGACAGAAACGAATAACCTGTTGGGCTATGTGGCAGCCTTCAAGGCCCTTGGAGGTGGTTGGAGCGGGACGTTGGATACGCCTGCGTTACCTGCTGCGATGGTCGGACAGATGCAAGCCCGAACCAACTGGGGGGATGCCTTGACCAATCCCGCCGAGCCACGTCTAGTGAAGTCTACCGAGAAGATTCAATGAGCATGATGATCAATACACTCAATGCGAGACCGTTATTGTCTGCGGTGGCTGCTGTGATGGCACTCTTGTTTTTAACGGCTTGCGATAAAAAGGCGCCTCCCAAAGCCAGTCTTCCTCCTCCTGCGGTGACAGTGGCCAAGCCGGTTTCTCAAGACGTTCGCAGCTTTGAGATTTTTGATGGCAATGTGGCGGCCTATTTGTCCGTTGATCTAGAAGCACGTGTTCCCGGATATCTGACCAAGATTGCCTTTCAAGACGGTGCGCCAGTCAAAAAAGATCAACTGCTTTTTGTGATCGAACAAGATCAATATGCACAGCAGGTCAATCTGACAAAAGCGATCTTCGAAGAGACCAAGATTGAAATTAGGCGTCAACAGGCTTTGCTCAAAGACAATGCAACCTCACAGTCGGCTGTCGATAAAGCGACGTCACAGTATTTGCAGGCCGAGGCCAATTTAAAGCTCGCTCAAATCAACTATGGCTATACCGAAGTACGTGCCCCCTTCGATGGGCTGATGGGACGACATTTGATCGATGTGGGTAACTATCTGGGGGCGAGCCCTCAGGGCGTCAAGCTTGCGACGATCCAAAAAATCGATCCTATTTACGTGTATTTTTCTATTAACGAACGCGATTTGCTCAAATACCAAAAGCGCTTCGTCAATGAAAACGATCGTAAATCTCAAGTCAATAAGCTCCCTGTCCACGTCCAGCTGCAAGGTGAGGACGGGTATCCACACACGGGGACCTTGGACTTTGCTGCGAATCTGTTGAGTACCAGCACTGGCTCTTTACAGCTTCGCGCTGAACTCCCCAACAACAAATTCAACATGGTGCCTGGTCTTTACGCCAAAGTCCGTGTCGAGTATGGCGAGCCTAGAAGTGCTGTATTGATTCCGAACAGTAGCGTGCAGACAGACCAGCAAGGCGATTATGTGTTTGTGATGGATGAGGGCCAAAAAGCCTCACGCCGCAATATTAAGCGTGGTCAGAGATTCCCCCCCTTGGTCGAGGTCACGGGTGGCTTGACGGCGAATGAGTCGGTCATTATCAACGGTTTCATCAACGTCAGAGATGGGCTGGTGGTTAAGCCAGAACTCTCGACGCTTGCGCCGTTGCCTGCACGTCAATAGTCAGGCAACAGGATTCCCCATGCTTTCTAAATTTTTTATCGAACGTCCGGTGCTTGGCAATGTGATCGCACTGATCACGATGCTGATCGGCGCGGTCTCTATTTTCGGTTTGCCGATCGCGCAATACCCGCCGATGACACCGCCGACGGTACAAGTCACAACGATGTGGCCGGGTGCCAGTGCCAGTTTGGTGCAGAGGTTAGTCGCCAGCAATATTGAGAACCAAGTCAACGGCGTAGAGAATATGCTCTACATGCAGTCTGA
>JBIKOQ010000390.1:0-2646 GCA_044357955.1 Burkholderiaceae bacterium
ACAGGCTCTCATTACGACACGGTGCGCAATGGTGGCAAATATGACGGTCGGCTAGGTATTTTGATACCCATCGCGGTTGTGAAATCCCTTTCTAGTCAAAAGCGTCGTTTGCCCTACGGCATCGAGGTCGTCGGTTTTTCCGAAGAAGAAGGTCAGAGATTCCGCGCGACCTTCTTGGCCGCTGGTGCGTTGACGGGTAGCTTCGATCCCGAATGGTTGACTCAACGTGACGCCGAGGGCATTTCAATGGCTGAGGCGATGAAAACGGCTGGCCTGCCCGGAACCCTCGCGGCTATTCAGACGATCAAGCGTGACCCACAAAAATATCTCGGCTTTGTCGAGGTGCACATCGAGCAGGGTCCTGTCCTCTGCGGAAAAGAGCTTCCCCTTGGTGTGGTGACGTCGATCAACGCAGGTGTTCGAGCCACGTGTAAAACCATCGGTCTTGCAGGGCATGCAGGTACAACACCGATGTCGATGCGCCAAGATGCGATGCTGGCAGCCGCTGAAATCAGTTTGATGGCAGAGCAGCGCGCCTGCGCCGACGAGGGTTCAGTGGCAACCGTCGGGCAGATTCAAGTGCCTGGAGGTTCCATAAACGTGATTCCAGGTGAATGCGTCTTTACCTTGGATATGCGTGCACCCACAGACCCTCAGCGTGATGCGTTGGTCTCGGATATTGTTAAAGAAGCGCATGCGATTGCAAGCCGCAGACAGGTCCAGTTTGAATACGCCGAGGTGATGCGTGCGAGTGCTGCGCCCTCCGATCCTGGCTGGCAGTTACGCTGGGAGAGGGCGGTCGCCAAGATCGGACAGCCCGTATTCAAGCTCAATAGTGGTGCCGGTCACGATGCCATGAAAATGCACACCATCATGCCGCAGGCGATGTTGTTTGTGCGTGGAGGCAATCGCGGTATCAGTCATAATCCACTTGAAATTATTACTGCCGAAGACGCAACGCTAGCAACTCAAGCTTTTGAAGCCTTGTTAGACGAAATCAACTCATCATCCACCTGAAAACATGAACAACAATCACGCAGAACTCTATACCAAGCTTGATCAATGGATCGACGCACACTTTGACGAGCAAGTTAAATTTTTGCAATCAGTCATCCAAGTTCCGACCGATACACCACCAGGAAATAACACACCGCATGCTGTTCATGTTGCTAAATTAATTGAGTCTTTTGGCATGAAAGCCGAACAACATACCGTGCCCGAGGCTGTGGTCCGTGATGCAGGCTTAGAGTCGATCACAAACCTCATCGTCAAAAGGCAATATGCAGACGGTGGCAAAGTCTTGGCACTCAATGCCCACGGTGACGTGGTGCCGCCTGGGGAGGGCTGGACCTATCCTCCTTACGGTGGTGAGATCCATGATGGTCGCATTTATGGTCGCGCGGCAGCTGTCAGCAAGTGTGATTTTTCGACGTACATTTTTGCCGTACGTGCGCTTGAGTCACTCGGCGTGCCTCTCAAAGGACGCATCGAGTTACAGTTTACCTACGACGAAGAGTTTGGTGGAGAGTTAGGTCCTGGATGGTTGCTCAAAAACAATCTTACCAAGCCTGATCTGGCGATTGCGGCGGGTTTTAGTTATCAGATCATTACTGCGCATAACGGCTGCTTGCAATTCGAAGTCACGGTGAACGGCAAAATGGGGCATGCGGCTGTACCTACTTCAGGTGTGGATGCGCTGCAAGCAGCCGTCAAGATCATGAATGCACTGTATGGTCTGAATGAGACCTACAAGTCTGTTAAGAGTCAGGTCCCAGGGATTAATCATCCCTATCTGAATATTGGCTTGATTCAGGGTGGCACCAATACGAACGTGATTCCGGGCAAGGTCGTCCTCAAGCTTGATCGACGGATGATTCCCGAAGAGGATCCTGCTCAAGTCGAGGAGAGCATTCGCGCAACGATCGACGCAGTCTGGAAGCAAATCCCAGGCATTACAGCTGAAACCAAGCGTATTTTGTTGGCGCGTGCGCTCAAGCCTCTACCAGGTAGCACCGAACTGGTCGAGGCATTGCAAACCCATGCTGAAAAACAGTTTGGCGAAAAAGTTCCTGCTTGCGGCACACCCCTTTACGCCGATGCGCGTTTGTATTGCGAGGCGGGTATTCCAGTCGTGTTGTATGGCGCAGGTCCCCGTACGGTCGAGGAAAGTCGTGCTAAACAGCCCGATGAGCGTCTGGAGCTTGAGGACTTGCGTCGGGCGACAAAAGTGATCGCCCGAACCTGCCTCGATATGATGAGCTGATCACGCTGAAAAACGATACAGCTTCTGAGGGTTATCCACCATCAGTTGCTGTAGTAATTCTGGCTCAGGCGCGATCTGGGAGAGTGCGTTGACCAGTATCCCGTCATCTGGGATATGGGTATGGTTAGGATGGGGCCAGTCTGAGCCCCAGACGCAACGCTCTGGATAGGTCGTCACAAGATGGCGTGCAAAGGGAATGCCCTTTTTGTAGGGCGGTTGAGTATCAATGCGGTCGATACCGCTGACCTTGACCATAAAGCCCGGGAGCTCCAACAGGCGGCAAAACGCATGAAAGTACTCATGCTCCAAGCCGAGCGTGGCATCGACGCGACCCATGTGATCCATGACAACCGGGACGGCTGATTGTTTGAGCAGAGGCATCA
>JBIKOQ010000391.1:0-2638 GCA_044357955.1 Burkholderiaceae bacterium
AAGAGCAGGCTTCTCAGTGGCTGATTTGCGTTCGGCAATGGCAGAGGCTGATGACATTCATTAAAGCCTAAGACTTTATATGGGATCGATTGTCAATTTTATCTGCCCCTCACCTTAATCGACTTTAGCTCCAGACATTTTAATCAGATCTGCCCATTTTGGAATTTCAGCATCCACTACTTTTTTGAAGTCAGCAGGGCTGCTGCCAATAGAGGTCGATCCTTGTTCGGCAATTCTTTTCAAGACACTTGGGTCTTTCATCACCGTTTGTATGGCGCTACTCAGTTTATTGACGATTGCTGGCGCAGTCGCAGCGGGTGCAAAGACGCCGTTCCACAAGACGATTTCATAACCTGGCAAGATCTCTGCGATTGCAGGGGTATCAGGAATTCTGGAAGAGCGCGTTTGAGTAGTGACCGCAAGGGGTCGGAGCTTGCCACTGTCCAAATAGCCCAGCACTTCAACCATGGGGGAAAAAACGGCTTGTACTTGACCTGCTAATAGGTCGTTGTTGGCCAAGGAGCCACCTTTGTAAGGGACATGGACCATTTCGCCGCCTACCATGTTGTTGAACAACACACCCGCGAGGTGGTTGGAGGCACCGCTGCCTGAAGAGCCATAGTTGATGGGCACTTTTTTCTGCTTCACGATTTCCACAAACTCAGCAAGCGTTTTAGCTTGAAAATTGCTGTTCACCATTAAGACGTTCGGGATCAGTGCGACTTGCGAGACTGGGACCAGATCTTTCTGTACGTTTAACCCCATGTTTTTGTAAAGAGAGACGTTTGCGGTGAGCGTGCTGGTATGCAAGAGTATGGTGTAGCCGTCGGGTTGAGCTCTCGCGACAAAGGCAGCGCCAATATTGCCGCCGGCACCCGGTTTGTTTTCGACTACGACGTTTTGACCGAGGATGGGACCGAGCTTTTCAGCTAGCATGCGAGCTGTAATGTCAGTGCTACCACCTGCAGCAAAAGGAACGACCATCGTGACGGGACGCGTGGGCCATTGATTGGGTTGCGCGATGGCACACGTGCTCAAGGCGATCATCGAGCTTGTTAAAACAAGTTGTGATATTGTTTTTGTGATCATGGTTTGTCTCCTGATTTTTATAGAAATATGCTTATTTAGTTTTTATGAACGATTTTTAAGGCTGACTTCTACAACGCCAGCGTCCGCATCAATTTCGACGAAGTCGCCTGTTTTAATCACGATCGTCGGATCTTGGTCTAGTCCCGCAACCACAGGTATATTGCCGATAATCGCGCCGATGGTGGTGATCGGCTCGGGGTTGACCTGAATGAATGCGACAGGTGCTGTACCGCGGGAGACCATATCGTAAATCTTGTAAGAGCCGCCTGTCGATCCTTTGCCTGTTAAAAAAACAAGGACTTTGCCCGAGATATTCATCCCTTCGATTTCGTGGCCGGGTTCTGTCACGATCCCAGTCATGTTATCGACACCACCATTAAAGCTGATGGCTTCCCTTGTCACGATCGCTTCGCCTTGCGCTTTGCCTGTGACAATTTTTCGGCCTTGGAGTCGTAAGGTGTTGACATTCATCTTGTTTATCTCCAGACACCATTGAGGGCGGCTTGCATGACGCGTTGCAGATTTCCGTAGTGAGCGGGAAGTCCAAATTGGCCTGGTGCATAAAAAGCCATCTTGGCTGAATTGGTCGTCAAGGTTTTGTAGCCTTTCGACGGCGCGATCACTCGACTTCTCGCTAAAAAGGGACAGGTCTCTCTCACCACGACGCCACCTGCATCTTTGATCGTTTTGATGTAGCCCATTTCATCGGCCATTGCGTACATCGCGCCGGCGGTGGTGACCCACAGCGACACCTCAGGATGTACTTTTTTTCCTTCGAGTGCTTCGGCGACCTCCCGAATTTCCTGCACGGATGCATTGGGGCATCCGACGAGTATCCAGTCAACGTGATCAGAGGGTTCTTTGTTGAGTGCGTTCTCGGCGTCTTGACGTTCTTGTTCTCCAAAAACAAGAGTTTTACCAGGAGGACGACCGCCAAAGGCCGCTTCAAGTGTGGGAGCCTCTGGCGTAACACCGATCGCGTGAAACATACTGACAGCACCCGATGCTGCGAGTGCTGCGCTTAAGGCTTTGAGATCTTCTAGTGTGGGATTGTTGGGGAGGCCTTCAAAGACAGGCGTATCCTGACCGGCGATTTTTCCGGCAAAGTATCCAAGTGTTCCGTAGTCGGTCATGTCTCGCATAGGCGTCTCGACCTTAATCAAGAAGCTTCCATAGCGATTTTCTTTTAGGTGAAATCCATACTCCGGCGTTCTTCCGGTGAGCGCAGTTGCAAGCGCGCTAGGGCCACCTTCGCGATTCGTTCGGGCGCCGCACACTGAGTTGGCAAACACGACGGCAGAGGATTCTCCCCAAGCCATATGCTCACCAAAGCGGGGCATATTACCGACCAAATAGGGGATGCAAGTATTGCAGGTGTTCGCGCCCATTCCCGCATACGCGCCGGTCAGACGTTTCTGTAGGATTTGATCAGACGCAGGAATGCCGATTTGCTCCCATTGTGTGGGATCCACTGCGGTTGGATTGGTGGTCACGCGCGTGACAAAAGTGCCACCTTGTTTGCGAATGTCCTCCACAAAGCGTGTGCCAG
>JBIKOQ010000392.1:0-2620 GCA_044357955.1 Burkholderiaceae bacterium
ATGACCTCGATCCCCTCGTTATTAAGATAGTTGATGACGACCTGCGTGAGAGGCTTCATGTAAGGGGCGATGATTGACACGCGTTTTGCACCCAGCGCGTGCAAGCCCTCGACTAAGGCACCGGCGCTGGTTGTGACAGGAGCGGCTCCATTGTTGGCGATTGTGATCTCGTGCAGTCGTTTTTGCGACTCGCGGTGATAGCCTAAACCCATACTCATGATTGCCACCAAGCACGCATATCCCATGACATCCATCCGTGCGTCTGATAATTCAATCGCACAGCGGTCAGAGTCGCGATCCATCCCAGCGAGTTGCTCTTTTGTCACCTCCATCATTCGCATCCGACTCGAATGGAACGTAAAGCGTTCAGGTAACACTGATTCCCTGGCCCTTAACATGGCGGGAATTTCCGTCTCCATGGTTGTATTAGAGCTCGGGACAATTAAGCCAACTTTGTATGATTGAGACATGATGATTCGCCAAGAAAATCTAAGATGTATGTATTTTCTTCTTGAAGACTGATACCGTCTAATACATAATTTTAATTAATCTATATCGGAAACGAATCAATCATGGAACTCAGACAGCTACGCTATTTTGTCGTATTAGCCAAAGAATTGAACTTTACCCGTGCGGCAGAAAAACTCTTCGTCTCTCAGCCCCCACTCAGTTTGCAAATAGCGAATCTTGAGTTAGAGCTGGGTAGCAAGCTTTTCTACCGTACAAGTCGCAGCGTTAAATTGAGTGAAGCTGGACAAATATTTTTGATGCACTGCCAGGCAATACTTGAGCGTCTTGATCAAGCCTGTGATCACGTCAAACAAGTAGAAAAGGGTTTGGAAGGACAAGTGCAGATTGGTCTATCAGGCTCTCATTTCATGGGGCCGTTACCTTATTTTATAGGCGAGTTTCGTACGGCCCGCCCACAGGTAGAAATTATTCTACGAGAAATGAAACCTTCTGATCATTTGCGGTCTCTGTCTGATACAGGCGTGGATATTAGCGTGTTGCGCAATCCCTCCGAGCATCCAGATTTGTCCGCGAAACTGCTATGGCGTGACCCCGTGATGGCTGTCTTGCCGCTTAATCATCGCTTGGCGAGAAAAAGAAAAATTCATCTCAAGGAATTACGCGATGAATCGATGGTTCTATTGCATCCTGAATCATCAGCCTATGCACAAAGCATCTTTGATGCTTGCATCGCTGAGGGTTTCGTACCTCGGGTTGCACAGCATGTGATTGAAATGCCCGCGATGGCTAACTGGGTTGCAGCCGGCTTAGGTGTGGCACTGGCACCCGCGTCGATCGCGCATATTCGTAAAGACGAAATTGTTTTTCGAGCATTATCTGACACGACTCTATCTGCTGACGTCTATGCAATGACACGTCGACACAATAATCATCCTGCAGTGCATGAGTTCTTGAATGCATTGACGACGTGGGCAAAGGGTAGTGCGTTGAAAAAGATTTGCGGCGTATGAGAGGTATCGGCATGTGCAGAAGAATCGGCTGGCGGTGGTGATATCTAAAACTCCCCGTGGGCAATCAGCAGTTTTTTCGATGTCGAGCCAACGATTTATACCCTTCTTTTGAGGGGTTTTCGCACGCATAAATTGAATCTAAGCTTTTTTCGTATTCAATTTAAGGGGTCAGTTATGTTCAAAGTCACAGGTATGATTTTTGCGGCTTCACTCGCTGTCACGGTGAATGGCATTGCTTGGAGTCAAGTATCTGACGCTTCGCTACGGATTGAAATTTCAGATATTCGTAATGCAATCGGCGATGTCGGCTGTTTGATATTCAATGGACCCGATGGCTATCCAGAATCGCATGAGAAAGCGCATCGGGAGTCACATGTCAAGATTATGTCGGGTACCGCAGTCTGCGAGTTTAAGAGTATCGCTCCCGGCGAGTACGCAGCAATTGTTTTTCATGATGAGAATCTAAACAGAAAGCTGGACAAGAACTTTTTGGGAATTCCGCGTGAAGGGTATGGCGCCTCGAACAATGTCAGGCCCGCGATGTCTGCACCCGGATTCAAAAGGCCACTGTGAGCATTAAGGCTGCAACGCCGAACAGCATTGCTATCAAAATGGGGTATTGAACATGCATAGTCTAAAGAATAAGACTGCCTTGGTGACAGGAGCCTCTTCAGGAATCGGCGCGTCGATTGCCAGGAAGCTGGCTGAGGCTGGCGTGCACCTCGTATTAGTTGCACGCTCAGAGCCAGAGTTGTCTCGTCTTGCCGGTGAACTGACTGATACCTATGGCACGCAGTGCACAGTGATTCCTATAGACTTATCTCTGCCTGATTGCGCTGTGAAGCTACAGCGCAAAATTGAATTTCAAAATCTCCAGATTGATATTCTTGTTAATAACGCTGGTTTTGGAACGTATGGACCTTTTGAGACGCTCGCGGCTGAAGCTGAACGTCGCGAAATCGCGGTGAATATTGATGCAGTTGTCACGCTCACGCATGCTTTTACTCCCGGCATGCTTGCGCGGAAATCTGGTGCTGTTCTAAATATCGCGTCGACAGCGGCCTTTCAGCCGGCTCCCTACATGGCCGTATATGGTGCAACCAAAGCATTTGTTCTCAGTTTTAGCGAGGCACTTTGGG
>JBIKOQ010000393.1:0-2619 GCA_044357955.1 Burkholderiaceae bacterium
GTCGGCTATTTGCTGAGCTTTTTCTTTTCGCTCGAGCTTGATTGGCTGCCTGTGCAAGGCTATGTGTCTTATAAAAAGGGCTTCGGAGTCTGGTTTGAACACTTGATTCTGCCGGCGATTGCTTTGGGCTTTGTGTATATTGCCCTGATTGCGCGTATCACCCGTGCCACGATGCTCGAAGTGTTGTCACAAGATTACATCCGTACTGCCAAGGCCAAGGGCATGGGGCAGGCGGGTATCTTGTTTATTCATGCGCTGAAAAACGCGGCTGTTCCTGTTGTCACGGTGATTGGTATTGGTGTTGCTCTGCTGATTGGCGGTGCCGTGGTGACTGAAAGTGTGTTTGCGATTCCCGGTTTGGGACGTTTGACGATCGATGCGATTGTGCGCCGCGACTATCCGCTGATTCAGGGACTGGTTGTCGTGTTCAGCTTTGTTTACGTGTTGGTCAACCTCGCGGTTGACGTGATCTACACCATCGTTGATCCCAGGATTCGTTACTAATGACTCAATTTGCTGCTGCCCCCCCATTACCGGATTTGCTCAAACCACGTCGCCAACGCAAAGGCTTCTTTGGTTTTCTGCTCAATAATCCGACAATCGCTTTCGGTGCCGGTCTATTGCTTGTGATGCTCTTTATCGCGGTGTTCGCGCCTTGGCTTGGTACGGTTGATCCGACCGAACTGAACCCTCGTAACCGCAACCTTGAGCCTTCCGTTAAGAACTGGTTCGGAACGGATGCCTTTGGACGAGATATTTATTCGCGCGTGATGTATGGCGCACGAGTTTCTCTGACGATTGGTTTTGCCGTCGCCTTTTTGGCCTCCGCGATTGGTCTGGTGATCGGTTTGATTTCAGGTACTTTCCGCCGAGCCGATGCCATCATCATGCGCGTGATGGATGGCTTGATGTCGATTCCTCCGATCCTCTTGGCGATTGCCTTGATGGCCTTGACCCGTGCGAGCGTGGAAAACGTGGTGATCGCGATTACGATCGCCGAGATTCCGAGGGTCTCGCGCCTGGTGCGAGGCGTGGTGTTGTCCCTCAGAGAGCAAGCGTATGTCGATGCCGCGATTTCATGCGGTTGCCGCATGCCGATGCTGATCTGGCGGCACATTCTGCCAAATACCTTGGCACCTCTGACCGTACAGGCCACCTATATTTGCGCCTCTGCGATGATCACCGAGTCCATCCTGTCGTTTATCGGCGCGGGTGTACCTCCGATCATTCCTTCGTGGGGCAACATCATGGCCGATGGTCGGACTCTGTTCCAGATCCTGCCTTACATCATCTTTTTCCCAGCGGTTTTCTTGTCGCTCACCGTGCTCGCTGTCAACCTGATGGGTGACGGTTTCCGTGACGTGCTCGATCCTCGCAAGTCGAAAACAAGCTGATTGGAGAATTCTCTTGGCCTTATTAGAAGTTGAAAACCTTCAGACGCACTTTCGTACACCAGACGGGATCAACCGCGCTGTAGATGGCGTGAGCTTTGTTGTCAACGAAGGCGAGACCCTCGCCATTGTGGGTGAATCCGGTTGCGGCAAGTCCGTGACCGCCATGTCGATTTTGCGTTTGATTCCTGAGCCTCCTGGAAAAATTGCCGGTTCGATTAAATTTATGGGCAAGGACTTGCTCAAGATGTCGGATAAAGAAATGCGCGCTATTCGTGGCGATGCGATTTCGATGATTTTTCAGGAGCCGATGACCAGTTTGAATCCTGTTTTAAAGATCCGTCGTCAGCTCAGCGAGACCTTGCGTTTGCATCAGAACATCACCAAGGAACAGGCGAGTGCGCGTTCGTTGGAGTTGATGAACCTCGTTGGGATTGCAGAGCCCGAGCGTCGTCTGGACGAATATCCGCATCAGCTGTCTGGTGGTATGCGTCAGCGCGTGATGATCGCGATGGCGCTTGCTTGTGATCCCAAACTCTTAATCGCCGATGAGCCCACAACCGCTTTGGACGTGACGATTCAAGCGCAGATTTTGGATCTGATGGCTGATTTGAAACACAAGATCGGTGCGGCGATTGTCCTGATCACGCACGATCTGGGCGTAGTGGCCGAAGTCGCCGAACGCGTCATGGTGATGTACGCCGGTCGCAAAGTCGAAGAAGCGCCAGTCAAAGAATTGTTCGCCAATCCTCTGCACCCTTATACCCAAGGTTTGCTCGGTGCGGTGCCTAAGCTGGGCGCTTCGATTGAAGGTCATTCGACCCGACTAAAAGAGATCCCAGGTTTGGTTCCGAGCTTAAAAAATAAGATTCAAGGTTGCGTGTTCGCTTCACGTTGTCCCTTGGCAAAAGGGCCTTGTCATGAGATTGCGCCCGCCATGCAAATTAGAGAAGGTGGGCATCAAGTCGCCTGCCACTTTGCTGGCGAAGTGGCGTTTGCCAATGACTAAGTTTGCTCATGACTCACACGAATTAGGTTATCCGAATGTCTAAGTCCGCTACAGTGCCCTTGCTCGAAGTCCGTCAGATTCAAAAATTCTTTCCGATTAAAACCGGTTTGTTTAGCAGGGTTACGGGTCATGTTCATGCCGTTGATGGCGTTTCTTTTTCAATCGAAAAGGGCGAGACACTTGCGTTAGTGGGTGAGTCTGGTTGTGGCAAGTCTACGG
>JBIKOQ010000394.1:0-2616 GCA_044357955.1 Burkholderiaceae bacterium
TCACCGGACAAACAGCTGAAGTGCTGGCGGCAATTGATGCTTTGCTCGCAGAAGCAGGTACGGATAAAACCCGCATTTTGATGGCGCAGGTGTTTGTTGCCAATATCGTCGAGTACGATGGCATGAACAAGGCGTGGGAAGCTTGGGTGCCTGCCGGCAATGCGCCACCGCGCGCCACGATCGAAGCGCGTCTCGCCGGTCCCGACTATAAAGTTGAAATCGTCGTGACGGCCGCTGTTTAAATCACGTCCCTTTTTATTCTGCACACTTGGTATCGCCTGAGCAACAATTTGATATAGCTACCCTGACCGTCGACATGACAGAAGACGATCAGGCATTGTTTCGCCAGGCGGTACAGTGGGCCAGCCAAGCCCTAGGTGATCGGTGCACACCCACGGGTGAGCGACTGATAGATCATGCGCTGGGTTCGGCCAGTATTTTGTCCGGGATGCAGGCTGATCCCGCGACCCGCACGGCTGCGCTTTTAGTGTCGTCCTCCGAAATTTTGCAGCCCGACTTGAATCGGGGGCGGCACACCGATCCTATCAAGGAACTATTTGGCGCCGAAGTCGGTCGTCTCGTGCAAGGAGCGCGCGAGTTGTTGCGGCTCAGCGGCATAGCGAGCGGTGCGAGTGAGGGTTCTGAAGACGCTCCTTTGCAAAAAGAAATGTTGCGCAAAATGCTGTTGGCGATGGCTGCTGACTTGCGTATCGTCTTGTTAAGGCTTGCCTCACGACTTCAGACATTACGTTGGCATGCGAGTGCCAAAGTCCCTTGCAAGTCTGACCTTGCGCGAGAAACGTTAGATCTTTATACGCCGTTGGCCAACCGTCTGGGTATTTGGCAGCTCAAGTGGGAAATGGAAGATTTGGCATTCCGATTTACAGAACCCGTGCGATATAAAGAAATTGCCGGGTTGCTTGAGGAAAAACGTACAGAACGCGAGCAGTTCATTGCGCAAACAGTGCGTCAGTTATCAGTGGCCCTTGAAAAAATGGAAATCGTCGCTGACATCACTGGGCGGCCTAAACACATTTACAGCATCTATAACAAGATGCGTCAGAAAGAACTCGACTTTAGTCAATTGTTCGATGTGCGTGCGATGCGGATCATCGTGCAAACCGAGAGAGACTGTTATAGCGCGCTAGGACTGGTGCACGAGCTTTGGGTGCCGATGGCGGACGAATTCGATGACTACATCTCGCGTCCCAAGCCCAACGGCTATCGCTCACTGCATACGGTCGTTGCCGATGAGAATGGTCGGCCATTCGAGGTGCAAATACGGACACGTGCCATGCATGAGTTTGCAGAGTTCGGGATGGCCGCCCATTGGCGATACAAGGAAAGTCCACGCCCGGGAGCGAATGAGGCGACGGCGGCGACGGGTCAATATGATCGCCAGTTGGCGTGGATGAGACAGTTGTTGGCCTGGAATACAGAAGCCGCCACGCGACCGGGTGGTGGAGCGGTGTCGGACAGTCACCCCTCCGGGCCCGTGCCCAAACCAGCCGAAGAACGTATTTACGTCCTGTCGCCCCAGGCGCGCGTGATTGAGTTGCCTGCGGGCGCGACGCCAGTTGACTTCGCTTATTACTTGCATACGGATTTGGGTCATCGCTGCCGCGGTGCGCGGATCGATGGTCAGATGGTGCCTTTGCAAACGCAACTGCAAACCGGTCAGACTGTGGAGATTGTGACCACCAAGTCGGGCGGTCCGTCACGCGATTGGATCAATCCGCAGCTCGGTTTTTTGGCGAGTCCTAGGTCTCGTGCCAAAGTACGTGCATGGTTCAACGCCATTGAACTGCAGCAACGTATCACCCAGGGTCAGGCTTTGGTGGAAAAAGAGCTGCAGCGGCTAGGTAAAACAGCGATCAATTTAGAGCAGCTCGCGCAGCAACTTGGTTTTGCTCAAGCCGATGATTTGTATGTCGCAGTTGCCAAAGAAGAATTCAGTTTGCGACAAATCGATGCCGTTTTTCAGCCGGTCGCGGCTGTTGCCGAGCCCAGCATAGAGTCGCTGATTGTGCATAGTTCAAGGGCAGAGCGTGGCGGTGCGGGTACAAAAAGCGGCGTTTTGGTGGTTGGCGTTGACTCTCTGATGACGCAGTTGGCAAGGTGCTGCCGGCCTGCGCCACCCGATGCCATTGCGGGTTTTGTGACGCGGGGGCGGGGAGTGTCGATTCACCGAGCCGATTGCGCGAGCTTTTTGGCGCTGAAAGCCCGACAGGCTGAGCGTGTGATTGATGTGACCTGGGGTCATGCTGAGGCACAAGCCCTTTATCCTGTCGACTTGCATGTACAAGCGCAGGATCGTGCCGGCTTGCTGAGGGACTTGTCTGAGGTTTTTGCCCGGCTCCGTTTGAATGTGGTGGGCGTCAATACCCACAGCAAGGCCTCCATGGCCTATATGTCTTTTACTGTTGAAATCCGCGATGGCGGTGAATTGCAGCGTGTTTTGTTGGCATTGCGAGAGGTAAACGGTGTGTTGACAGCAGAAAGGCGTTTGACCTGATCTTCGGGCTTTCGCGAGTCAAGGCATGTGAAAAGCGCGTGAATTGAGGGATTGGGTTCGGTTTTTCTAGTGCCACACTGGTAAAATCTGCGCTTTAAATG
>JBIKOQ010000395.1:0-2614 GCA_044357955.1 Burkholderiaceae bacterium
ATCCGCTCGACCGACAACATGCTGGCCTTACTGCAAAAGTTGAAACCCTTGTGCGAGGCACAGGATGCGCGCTTGGGCTTGGCACCCCATTCTTTGCGCGCCGTGCCGCCAAACAGCTTGCGCGAAGCCTTGGCCGGTTTGCATGCGCTGGACGTCACGGCGCCGGTGCACATCCACATCGCGGAACAAACTGCCGAGGTCGATGCCTGCCTGGCCTGGAGTGGCCAAAGGCCAGTGCAGTGGCTGCTGGACCACGCCCCGGTCGATGACCGTTGGTGCCTGGTGCATGCGACCCACATGACGCCCGAGGAAAGTATCCGCGCCGCTCTTACGGGCGCTGTAGCGGGCCTGTGCCCGAGCACCGAGGCCAATTTGGGCGATGGTATTTTTGATGCTGCAAGTTGGTTGCAAGGTGGTGGGCGATGGGGGGTGGGCTCGGACAGCCACGCTTGCGTCAACGCCGCCGAAGAGCTGATGCTGCTCGAATACAGCCAGCGCTTGGCCACGCGCCAGCGCAATGTGCTTGCGTCCACCGAGCAACCCTCGGTGGCCACGACCATGATGCTGGCCGCTGTGGCCGGCGGTGCTCAGGCCAGTGCGCGTCCAGTGGCCGGTTTGGTCGTAGGTCAACAGGCTGACTTTTTGGTACTTGATGCTCAGCACCTACTAGTTCGCGATTTGCCCTCGCCCGAGGCCATGCTTTCGGCCCATGTATTTGCCAGTCATCGCCAATCTGCTCTGTTGCAAGTGTGGGTGGGCGGTCGCTTAAGGGTTCAATCGGGGCGCCACGTCTTGCACGAGAGCGCGCTCAGCGGTGGGGTGGCCGCACGTCAACAATTGCTGAAGAACGCGCCATGAGGGCTTAGCTGTGGCCGTGCGTTGATTCCTTGTTGTGGGTTAGATTGTTGTGCCCATCAGAAACTTAGGCGGTTTATGATGAAGCATTTTCTGCTTCGCCAATATTCCGAACATATCCTTCCTACTGGAACATTCATGATGACAAAAGCTCAAGTCTACGAACCAGGTAATTATCGTTTTGTTCCTGGTGTGTTTCAGTACTCGGCAGGCGTTGCTGCTGAGCCTGGGTTTCGGATCGAACGCGTCCGCTTGATGAAGGTTGTCCCTTTAGCTGAGGGATTCCGCCTGATTGAAACGACCCTTAAAGCGGCTGGACGGCCTCTTTCTGCCTTTTGCGCGTGCGAATTGCGTTCGCCGCGACCGTTCGATGAGGCCGGTTTCGTGACGTTCAACAAGGAATACGTCGGTACGCTCGAGCGTTGGGGGTTGTTTGATGGAAAAAGCAATCCTGTCGCACGCAGTAACGTTTGTCCGGCAATGGATCCCCCCCAAGAGCCCGGATTTTACGCATTTTCTTACACGGTTCCAGACAATTCTGCCGCACCCTCTTTTGTCATTGCCGGAAGCGGCGAAGCCCCGGAAGGTCAGGGCAACTACAAAGACCACATTATCAGTCTTGGAGATATATCGCCTGAAGGATTGAGAAAAAAAGCGCGTTGGGTGCTGGATGAAATGGAAAATCGGATGCGTGTACTCGGCTTTAGCTGGTCAGACGTCACTGTCACGCAGCTTTATACCGTGCACGACATCTACTCGCTCATGTCTGAGGAGATTGACCGGCGCGGAGCGATGCGAGGTGGGTTGACGTGGCATTTAAATCGTCCTCCGGTCGTCGCACTCGAGTACGAGATGGATTGCCGTGGCGTGTATGTTGAGCGGGTACTCGCTGTTTAGGATCAACAATCAACAAAGAGTTCTTCTAAGGCAAGTCTGCGAGGGATGAGTCCCTGCTCAAACGACCAGCGAATCTGCGTTTCAAGCATATCCCGGTTTCCGTCCAGACCATGCTTCCAAAAATCCTGCCCCATCAGGGCTTGTGTCGCATGTAATTCTGCAGTCATCCAAGGCAGCATCACAGGCAGTGCGTCATGCACATCTAACTGTGCTTGTGCCAGTTGTTTCGCCTGATCGAAGGCCTTAACAAGAGCGCTCGCAAGTTTAGGTTGAGCCGCCAGGACATCTCGGCGGATGCCCATGATGTGCATAATTGGAAATAGCTTTGTCCGCTGGAAGTAGTTTTGTTCGACTGTCCTCCACTCAGGAAAAAGCCGCTGCATGGAATCATCTCTGCCGAAATGCTCAGGGGGTGAGTAGGAAATCAGTACGTCCAAATCGCCAGCTATCATCAGACTAGAGAGTGGGCGTCCTACGACTGCCTGAATCGATACCGCGTTGGCTGGCCAGTTTTTGCTGTCGATCGTTTGCCGCTCTACGTGATCGATATCGCCGATGAGCCAATCATTTGCTTCGGGAGAAAAGCCATATTCGTCGGTCAGAATCCCACGAACAACTAAGGACAACGTGTTGGAATACTCACGAGTACCAATGCGTTTGCCTCGCAAATCGGCGGGCGATTTGATGCCAGCGTTCGATCGAACATAGATGGCCGAGTGACGAAAAGATTTAGAAGGAAAGATGGGCAGCGCGATATAGGGGCAAGTGCCACGCGCGCTAGAGATTAAAAAATTACTGAAGGAGAGTTCGGTGACCTCGAAGGGCGCGGAAGTGAACGCTTGGGCGAATATTTCTTCCAAAT
>JBIKOQ010000396.1:0-2612 GCA_044357955.1 Burkholderiaceae bacterium
GTCCAAACAGCACTATGTGGTGAGTGTCGAAGAACTGATGCTTGATCGCACACAACTGATGGGCCTGACGGCACAGGAAATGACGGTCTTGGTTGGCGGTATGCGTGTGTTGGGTACCAACTACGGCGAGTCAAAACACGGTGTCTTGACAGAGCGTGCAGGCGTCCTGACGAATGACTTTTTCGTGAACCTGACCGACATGGCCTACACCTGGAAGCCAACAGGTCGTAATAGTTACGACATCGTTGAACGCAAGTCCGGTAAGACGAAGTGGACTGCGACGCGCGTCGATTTGGTGTTTGGGTCGAACTCAGTGTTGCGCTCCTACGCAGAAGTTTATGCGCAGGATGACAACAAAGAGAAATTTGTCCAAGACTTTATCGCCGCATGGACTAAGGTCATGAACGCGGATCGCTTTGATGGTTGAGTGATTGATTGATCCTTGTATATCCGTCATCTTGTGATGAATATACAAGGATAAAATAACTTAGTTTTAATGAAATCAATGACGGATTTATGAAAGCATGAGTACTAATAGACAAAAGGTTGTGGCTTTTAAAAAGGGCCCCCTTTTTTAAGTTGTCCCTAACCGCGCCTCACGGTCATCCTCTTGCTTAGCGATCACTGCAGTGGCCAGGCTATTACCCACGACGTTTGTCGCCGTACGACCCATATCAAAAAACTGATCGATTCCGATAATCAGAAGCAGTCCAGCTTCTGGCAAATGAAATAAAGGCAAGGTGGCGGCAACCACAACAAGTGATCCTCGCGCCACACCTGCCATGCCTTTACTGGTGACCATCAAAACCAGTAAGAGCGCGACTTGCTGGCTAAAACTCAAGTCAATATTAAAGGCCTGAGCAATGAACAGCACTGCAAAGGCTTGATACATCATTGAGCCATCAAGATTAAATGAATAGCCCAAAGGTAAAACAAAGCCAGACACGCGTTGCTTGACACCAAACTTGTCGAGTGCCTCCATCGTTTTAGGGTATGCCGCTTCGCTACTGGCTGTCGCGAATGCCACTAAGAGCGGTTCTTTGATCAATCCACCCAGCTCTCGGGTGCGTGATCCCAAGAAAAAGTAGGCCACAGAGAACATCAGTGCCCACAGAATCGCCAAGCCTAAATAGAACTGACCAATTAACTTGCCGTAACTAATCAGTACACCCGGACCTTCAACGGTAATCGAGGCTGCAATAGCGGTAAAAACGGCAAGTGGTGCAAACTGCATCACATAGTCTGTGATTTTAAACATCACATTTGCCAACTCGTCGATCATTTGAAAAAGTGTAGTAGCACCACGGCTCTTAATGTGCGCCAGTCCCATTCCAAAGAACAAGGAAAAAATAAGAATCTGCAAGATCTCATTTTTTGACATGGCCTCAGCAATACTTGTGGGGACCAGGTGTGCAACAAAGGTGCGTAAATTAAAGCCAGCCGCTTCGACACCAGTTTTTACGCTATCGGCTGGAACGGTCATGTTGAGACCTGCTCCCGGCTGAAACGCGTTGGCGAGAAACATGCCCACAGAAAGAGAAATGATGGCTGCTGTCACAAACCAGACCATGGCTTTCAGGCCAATCCGACCCACCGCTCCAGAGCCACTCATGCTTGATAGTCCGGATACTAGTGTGGCAAACACCAGTGGCGCAATCACCATTTTAATTAGCCTTAGGAAGATATCCGTGACGAGACTAAAATATTCGGAGATATCTTTAGCCATCGCGGCATCGATTGCCACCTCGTGACACAGCCAACCAACTAAAATACCAAGTACCATGGCGATCACAATATTGCGAGTTAGTTTCTTGGCATTCATTATGAAAATTCCTTGGATTATTCAATAATGGTAGCGATCATAACCTTAAGTTGCGGAGTCCTTTTAATGACAGGCTGCGTATAAATTCTCGATGTTTTCATCTTTCCTCAAGTATTTTCTCTGCGCCGTAGCGCCTCTGCTTTGGATCCATCAATCCTTGGCGGCTGAGGTTAGCGTCGCCGTAGCTGCAAACTTTGCTGCACCGATGAAAATCATTGCTCAAAATTTTGAACGTGAAACGGGTCACAAGGCCGTGTTGTCTTTCGGTGCCACGGGTCAGTTCTTCGCGCAGATCAAAAATGCTGCGCCCTTTGCGGTCTTGCTAGCCGCGGATACGCACACGCCAGCAAAGATAGAAAAAGCAGGCTTGGGAGTGGCGGGCACAAAGTTTACATATGCGATCGGTCAATTGGTGCTCTGGAGCAAAAAACCTGGGCTGGTGGACGATCAAGGAGAGATTTTAAAAATAGGGAATTTCTCCAAGATGGCGATCGCAAATCCCAAGCTTGCTCCCTATGGCTCTGCAGCGATAGAGGTGCTGAATCATTTAGGCATCATGAGTCAAGTCAAACCTAAGATCGTCGAGGGAAGCAATATTGCACAAGCCTATCAGTTCGTCTTCTCTGAAAACGCAAGCTTAGGTTTTGTCGCGCTGTCCCAAGTATTCGAAGACGGCAAACTCAAGCAAGGCTCAGGGTGGATCGTACCTGCTAAGATGCATTCACCCATAAAACAAGATGCGATCTTGCTTAATTCCGGCCGCAACAACCCAGCGGCGATCGCATTGATG
>JBIKOQ010000397.1:0-2606 GCA_044357955.1 Burkholderiaceae bacterium
ATCCAGGGATCGGCGCTTTGGCGAAAATGACAATGCGAGTCTGTCTAAACATGTCATCACTCAGCGATATAAACGTGAGAGTTCATTGGCCGGAACCCCACGCCAATACGCCCAGCGCAAGCGCCACATTAAAAAAATTGTTTTCCAGACGCCCTTCTTATCCCAACGACGTCCCGAAGTCTCCACACGCTCAGACAAACATATAGGAGGACTCAGTCGCTTGAGTCGTTTACTCATTTCAATATCCTCCATCAGAGGCTGCTCGGGAAAACCACCCACTTTTTCAAATAAGTCACGTGTCATAAAAAAAGTCTGATCACCGGTCGCAATGCCTGTCAATCGTGAGCGCCAGTTCATACAAAAGCTGATCACCTTAAGCCAGGGTGAATGCCCAACGATGCGTACATCAAAACGTCCCCATCCTCTTTTACCTTTAAGCTGATGCTCTATCAGATGCAACGCACCATGCGGAAGTCGGGTATCGACATGAAGAAAAACTAACAGATCACTCGATGCAGCACGTGCACCTGCATTCATTTGCTGTGCACGCCCACGCACAGAGTCCAACACGTCAAACCCGGCGTCACGGGCCAACTGTACCGTCCCATCAGTGCTTCCGCCATCCACAAACAGTACCTGAGTTTCCATAGAACGCAACATAGCGAATGCGTCTAACTGATGAGAGAGCGCAGCATTTTCGTTTAGTACTGGAACGACGACCAGAGTCCTCACGATACTAGCCTCGACGCCATGCGTGGTAACAGGCCAGCCACTTCATGATGACTGGATTAGTATGCGCACGTCGCCACTCACCAGCGACGTATTTGTTCGCCTCCGATAAGGTCGGGTAGGTATGAATCGTGCCAAGAATTTTATTTAATCCCAAGCCATGCTTCATTGCCAACACAAATTCAGCCAGTAAGTCGCCCGCGTGTTCACCGACGATCGTTACGCCTAAAATTTTATCTTTGCCTGGAACGGTGAGGACTTTGACAAAACCATGGTCTGTGCCATCAGCGATCGCACGATCCAGATCATCGATGTCATAGCGCGTCACCTCAACAGCGATTCCTTTTTGCTCAGCCTCTTGCTCGTTTAAGCCCACACGAGCGATTTCTGGTGATGTAAAGGTTGCTGCAGGAATGACTGAGTCATCGACCTTGAAGCGCTTGAACTGACCAAAGAGCGCATTGACCGAGGCATACCAAGCCTGATGTGCAGCCGTGTGTGTAAACTGATAGGGACCCGCCACGTCACCTGCCGCATAAATATTGGGATATAGCGTTTCGAGATACTCGTTGGTCACCACCGTACGCTGCGTTGGAATCCCTACCTCCTCCAGACCATAGCCCTTTAGGCGCGCCACGCGACCTACCGCGCATAACAACTCATCAAACGCGATGTGACGCTCAATGCCACCGTGTTCGACCACGATTGACTTGACAGTGACACCGCCGACCTCTTTGCGCTCACAGCGCAAGGCTTTGTGTTCCGTCAAAATCGTCACGCCATCGCTGCGCATCGATTCGGTCAAGATCTCTGACACCTCAGCATCCTCACGACTCAGCAAGCGTCCCGCCATTTCAATCTGCGTGACCTGTACACCCAGTCTGGCAAAAGCTTGCGTGAGTTCACAGCCGATCGGGCCGCCACCGAGGACAACGAGGCGCTTAGGCGGTGCATCGAACGCGGAAAATTTTTCCCACAGCGTATCGCTTGTCACATAGCCGACCTCATCCAAGCCAGGCAGCGGCGGTACAAAAGGCTGAGCGCCAGCTGCGATCACGATACTGCGCGTCGTTAGCGTCTGCGTCACGCCGTGTTCGTCCTTGATTTCGACGGCCCAAGGGTTGATGACACGTCCATAGCCTTGCAAAACCTCAACACCTAATTCTGTGTATCGCTTGACACTATCATGCGGTTCGATTTTTTTGACGATCTCGTTGACTCTAGCCATCACCTGACGAAAACTGAACTCAGGTTGCACCGCTTTCAAGCCATAATGATCTGCCTGACGGATCTGCTGCGCGACCTTGGCGCTTTTAATGAGAGCCTTGCTGGGCACGCAACCATAATTCAGACAATCTCCACCCATCTTATGGGCCTCAACCAAAGTGACTTTGGCCTTGACAGCGGCAGCGATATAAGAAGTCACGAGACCTGCCGCCCCAGCACCGATCACGATGACATTGCGATCAAATTTCTTAGGCTTGAGATGATTCCATTTCGCATAGATCTTGTTTTTCTTAAAACTAGTGAGTAATTTTTTAGTGATGATTGGAAACAGCCCCAGTGCGGCCAAGGACAAGAAAATAGGGAGCGAAACAATCACCTTAAGTGAGTCAATCGCGGCAAGCTGCGTACCCGCATTGACATAGATCACGGTCCCTGCCAACATTCCCACTTGACTGACCCAGTAATACGTCAGGGTGCGCATCTTGGTCAGTCCCATCAAGAGATTAATGAGAAAAAATGGAAACACCGGCACCAACCGCAAGGTAAACAAATAAAACGCACCCTCTTTTTCAATCCCATCATTCATGGGTTTGAGCTTTTCACCGAAACGTTGCTGCACCCAGTCGCGTAGGACATAACGCGCCGCTAAA
>JBIKOQ010000398.1:0-2605 GCA_044357955.1 Burkholderiaceae bacterium
CGTATCGGCAGTCACCTTACCTAACGCCATACGTTTTTTGACGGTACCGCGATAGTGGCTGCGCGCCACAATTTCCTGGCCTGGGTAACAGCCCTTAGTGAAACTCACGCCCTCAATGAGCTCGAGGTTCAGCGTCTGAGGGATAAAAAGATCCTGTGTCAGCGACTCAATCCAGGGAAAACCTGACTGTATGTCCTGAGTCTCCCAGAGTGCAGGGGATCCTAGTGTCCAATTCAGAACAAGTTTGTCGCAGACGACTTGTTGCTCTGGTCCTGCTATCCACCACCAACGGCTGGCGCGAGCCGCCTCCGTGGCTGCGTGCATACGCTCAGGGACTGCGATCCATGTACCCGTTGAAGTATGAAAAGTTTCCCAAGCATTTTGTGGCAGGGGATGCCCGAGTGCGGTCGACAAGAAAGGGATCTCTGCGTGTAAAGCCGCCACTCCGACGACCTCGAGTTCGGCCTGTTTTATAACAACCTTAGAGCGCATCACAAACATCGACAAGCGCTTTAAAACACTCGCTAAGATGTCTTGGCGCATCAAGCCACGTACAAGAGGCACCTCATCGGGGCTGGGTGCTTGCCCAAGCACCATGGTCGAAAGCAACCGGCCTTGCGCCGTGCAATACCCCGCCAACCGGGATTGACCAATGCCTGGTGCCACAATGTCGTTGGTCAACTGACCCTGCAAAAAAGTCAACGTATCTTGTCCTTTTGCCTCAAAAACACCCAACAGGGGCAGAGGAAATACGGAAACAGGGGCCTGAGTCGACGCAGTTTGACCAGCAGAAGAATGAAGAAACGGATGCATAAGGCCTCGAAGCACGATCACTTTTTAACAAAACAAACAAGATACAGGCAAAATTGAAGGGGTTGGTTTTGAAAACCCCTGCCTCATATTAAACTGTCACTCTTATGAGCGCCGTCAATAAACTATTCCTCTATGTGGTCTTGCCTTTGATCGTAGTCATTGCCTTTGCAATGGGTGCAGTCTACTACTGGGTCAACCAACCCCTGTCTTTACCTCAACCCAAACTCGATATTTTGGTTCCCAAGGGGGCTACCCCAGCCAGTATTGCGGCTCAAATCAATCAAGCGGGCGTGACCCTCAACCCAGGCGCCTTTGTTCTTATGGCGCGACTGACTGAATTGGATACGAAAATCAAAGCTGGGGGATACCAGCTTGTTCAGGGCGATAGCCCGCTGCGGATCTTACGCAGAATGGCACAAGGTGACATCACTTCGCGTCAACTCACACTCGTTGAGGGCTGGAATTTACGTCAAATCCGCGCTGCGCTGGCTCAACATTCGGACCTCAAGCAAAGCCTTCAAGGCGTGTCAGATAAAGAGCTCCTGACGCAACTCGGTCTCGACGCACCTTATGCCGAAGGTTTATTTTTTCCGGATACATATATTTTTCCGATTGGCACAACTGATCTTGAAATCCTGCAACGCGCAGCCCGTGCGCAGCAACTCATTCTTGACAAAGCTTGGGCTGCACGACAAGACGACTTGCCCCTGCGCTCCGCCTACCAAGCGTTGATTCTGGCCTCCATCGTTGAAAAAGAAACCGGGAAAGCCTCGGATCGTGCGCGCATTGCCGGTGTTTTTATCAATAGACTACGTCTAAATATGCCACTTCAGACAGATCCCACAGTCATTTATGGCATGGGAGAGGCTTTTGACGGAAGAATTCGTAAAAAAGATCTTCAGACAGATCACGCCTGGAATACCTATACCCGCGGGGGTTTACCGGTGAGTCCTATTTCTAGCGTTGGACTCGCTTCCCTTCAGGCCGCACTCAATCCGGAAAAGCACGAATTTCTTTATTTCGTATCAAAAGGTGACGGCAATAGCGCCTTTGCGCGAACACTCCCAGAGCACAATAAAAATGTGTCCAAATATATCTTAGGGCGCAAACCATGAGTCAACATCATCGCGGTCTTTTTCTCACCTTGGAGGGCGTCGATGGAGCGGGCAAAAGCACCCATGTCGATTGGGCCGTCGAACAACTCAGGGCTAAAGGCATCACCGTCATCTCGACGCGCGAGCCTGGGGGAACTGCATTGGGAGAAAAGCTCCGGGCGCTTCTCTTGCACGAACCGATGAGTTTAGAGTGCGAAACCTTGCTCATGTTCGCCGCGCGTGCGCAACATCTAAAAGAGATCATCGAGCCCGCTCTTGAGGCGGGTGCCTGGGTGGTGTGCGATCGCTTTACGGATGCGACCTTTGCTTACCAGGGAGGAGGTCGTGAACTGGGCACAGAACGCATCGCCACGCTTGAACAATGGGTTCACCCGCATTTACAGCCTGACTGCACTTGGCTTTTTGATGTGCCACTCGAGATTGCACGAGAACGTCTAGATCGTACGCGTGAAAAAGATCGGTTCGAACAAGAAGCAGATACTTTTTTCTTGCGCACACGTGCGGTCTATCTCGCCCGGGCCGCCAAACATCCCGAGCGCTTTTTTGTGGTGGATGCCACCGCCTCCATCGAGGATATCCGTCTGTCTTTGACTCAGAAACTGGATGCGTTGATCGCGCGGAGCCAACCCGTCTGATGCAAGCTCAATTTTTACCTTGGCACACGGATATCGCACGCG
>JBIKOQ010000043.1:0-8243 GCA_044357955.1 Burkholderiaceae bacterium
TGTACTTTTATTTCACAGGACTATCGCCTGATGCATGGTCGGGGATTGTCCCGATGTTCGTCGGTGATCTCTCAGGTACGCTCATTGTTCTTTACCTTACGAGCCTCGTTCTTCGGCTATCTACCAGGGGTGCGCGTGGATATCGCGAAGGGCCCACAGGCCCTTAATCCACCCAGCCTTGGCGCCAATGCTGTTGATCCCTGAGTGCTCTCCAAGGAAGTCTGAGGGTGCGTCCGGTCATTGCCGCCTCTAGCTCGATTTCAACGACGGGAGCACCCATCAACTCAGGTTCGATCACTTTCACGACCCAAAAATGCTTTTCCTTGCGCGTGGGCTCAACAGCAGTCCATTTGCTTAACAAAAGCTTTTTGGGATGAACGTGATTTTTAGCGGTAATCGGATGATTTTTCAATAAGCCTGCTTTGAGTATTCTTTGATACTCAACTGTTGAGCGAGCGCTTGCGGGACCTCGATCGGCATATCCATCATCCAAAACGACAGGCCTTTACCGTGGGTGTCCAAGTTGAGCGCATCGTTGACGCCACCATCCAAAATGCCTTCGAGAACGAAATTCATCGCATGCAGCTTGGGCAAAACGTAACGTGTCACCTTGCTGGGATGGCGATAGCCAAACCAAGCTGCGACTTTCTCCTCAGTCGCCTGAGAAACAAGGAGCTCAAAGCAGGTTTGATTCCAAGCGATGACACTGATGTTGGAGGTGTTACCTTTATCACCTGCACGTCCATGGGCGAGCTGATAAAGAGGCAATGGAACGGTTTGCTGAACGATTGAGGTCATGCGTGCTGCTCCTCGACAAAGCGATAGCCACAAGGGACGGATTCACGTGGAATGGTGCAAGATAGGGTGTCAAGGCGAGGACGCAGTGAGGTGCGAACGCCCCCTCCGCCCGCTGGGCCGCAACAATACAAAGAGGTGACTTCACGCAAAATCTTTTCTGCGATGGATTTATCAATATGCACGCCAGCGACACGCAGACGTACATCTCGCGCCTCAGGTAGGCCTTTGCCCATGAGCTCGCCCGCATCATCACCAAATATACTGATCGCGCCAATCAAGTCGATGCGCAATGGTAAAAGATGTCCGATGCGTTTGCGCACCGTTTCGCCGGCAAGTGCCGCGCGTTCTCTCGCGCGAAAACCGGCGTAGGAAATTTCGGCTTCGGCGAGAAAACCGTTGTCGTAGCAGACATTGACTTTGAGCTCGGCAGGGCGAGGATGTCCTTGGATACCCTCTACGCGGATACGATTTAAGCCCTCTTCAGTGATGCTGGCCTCGGTAATGTCCGCTGTGACATCGGGGGTCAGATAGCGGGCAGGATCATGCACTTCGTAAAGGATCTGCTCTCGACCCGTACGGTCATCGACGAGTCCGCCAGTGTTGTTTGCTTTGAAAACGGAGAACGTGCCATCGGCCCGGATCTCTGCGATGGGGAAACCAATCTGGTCCATTCCTGGCACGGATTTTTGACCGGGCACGCTGTAGTAGCCGCCGGAGACTTGCGTCCCGCACTCAAGCATATGTCCGGCCATCGTGCCACAACCCATTTTGTGCCAGTCATCCATGGCCCAACCAAAATGCGCGATCGCTGGGCCAAGCGTGAGCGAGGGGTCAGAGACGCGCCCAGTGACAACGATGTCCGCGCCATCGTTAAGTGCTTGCGCAATCTCATAGGCACCGATATAGGCATTGGCGCTGACAACACGTTTAGGATCAATGTTGGTACCGAGCTTTTTGAGCAAAAAATTCAATTGTTCTGGTTCGGTCAGATCGTCGCCATACACCACTGCAATACGTGGAGTGCGTAATTTTTGTTCACGCGCGATCGCAAATATTCTTTGGGCAGCAGCCTGAGGATTGGCGGCGCCAAAGTTGCTCACGATCTGGATGTTGTGATCGAGACAACGCTTGAGGACAGGACCCACGAGATCGGCGAGCAGGGGTTCATAGCCCATGTTCGGATCTTTCCGTTTTTCGATTTGCGCCAGGGCCAAGGTCCGCTCGGCGAGCGTTTCAAAATTCAGTACGCCACCACCCAGAGCGATTAGTGTGTCGACGACCGGACCTGCGCCATCTGTACGATCACCTGAGAAACCGGTCGCGCAACCCACATAGAGTGGGCGCTGCGTGGATTGAGATGTAGATAAAGTGCTCATTTATTTGCCTGATGAGTGAGAGTGACGCCTGATTGGTTCCAGCTGTGCGCAGGGGCGTCTCAGCTCACCACGTTGATGGGTTGACCTTGAGAAAAAGCGTTGAGGTTGCTAGCGATACCATCCATGAGGCTGCGCATACCGTGCTCATTTGCCCATGTGATGTGTGGGGTGATGATCAAGTTGGGTAGATGCATCTGAAGGAGTGTATTTTCGGCAGGAGGTGGCTCGACTGCGAGCACATCGAGCGCCACACCCCCTAATTGGCCACGAAGCAAAGCGTCGGCGACCGCCTGTTCATTGATCAGTGGGCCGCGTGCAGTATTAATCAGCATCGCACCGGGCTTCATTTGGGCGATTTCCGCCTGACCGATCATGCCTCGTGTGGCTTCTGTCAGCGGGCAGTGCAGCGTGATGACGTCACTCTGGGCCAAGAGTGTTTCAAAGCGGACATAGCCGGGACGCACATCAGGGCGGTGACGGTGTTCGCCAAAGATCACGTTCATGCCAAGTGCTTGAGCAAGGGTCGCGACCTCATTGCCAATGGCGCCACGACCCAAAATACCTAGGGTTGCGCCGCGCACATTGAGGATGGGTGCGCCATGAACACAAAAATGAGAAGAGCCAGGCCATGCCTGGCGCGCAGTCGTTTGGTAATAAGGGAGGGCGCGACGAAGCGAGAAAATAAAGCCAATCACGCCTTCGCCGACGCTTTGTCTGGAGTATCCCGGTACATTGGAGACGACGATGCCGTGTTCGCGACAGGATTGCAGATCGACGCAATCATAGCCAGTCGCGGCGACGCAGACAAATTTCAGACGGGGCAAGCGCGCCAAAATGGCTGGGGTCAGCTTGATCTTGTTGGTGATGCAAATATCAGCCTCGGCCAGCGCTTGAACGACAGCGTCAGGATCTTGTGGTGTCGCAGGGAGGTTGACCCATTTAGTCGCCCAATCAGGGACGGGTAAAGGGGTTGTCATCGTGTCGCTATCAAGAAATACGATCTGCATGGTTAAACTTTACCTAGATGTGGTCTGATGTCTGTTGCCGTCGATGCGGTCATTAAGTATTAAATCATGTTGGCGGTCAGTTTGAACTTAGTGCAAGATTGGTGCTCAAAAAGCGCAAGGCGTTATAGCTTGTCGTTTTTGAAGCATCAAGGGGTACTTAATTGCCATTTAATCAATTTTTATATATAAATCAATTATTTACATGAAAAACAATAAACGAATCATCAGCGCTGTTTTTGGGATCCTGGTTGCCGCAGTGGCATTCTTGGGTCTCTGGGGCTCACAAAATCTGTTCTTACAGCTTGTGCCGACTGCGCACGCGACAGGCGCACCTTACAAGCTAACCGGTAAAGTTGTCCGTGTCTCGGATGGAGACACCGTTAACCTGTTGATAGACAACAAACAGGAGCGCATCCGTTTAGCGAGCATCGATGCCCCTGAAACGGCTCACGGTAGCAGTCAGCCTGGCCAGCCTTTTGGCGAGGCATCCAGAAAAAATTTAGCTAATTATGTGGCGGGTAAAACAATCACGATCACTTGTTTTGAAAAGGATCACTATGACCGGCATATCTGTGACATCCCGGTTGACGGTACCACCGCCAACCGGTTGCAAGTCGAGCAGGGCTTTGCGTGGGCGAATCAGCAGGCCAAAGGAAAGTTTTTACGCGACAAATCTTTGCCGGAGTTAGAAACGTCTGCGCGCCAGAAAAAGCTTGGACTTTGGGCTGAACCAGGTGCTGTAGCGCCATGGGAGTGGCGAGTGCAGTGCTGGAAAAATAAAAAATGTTCTTAAGCCGTTTAGGCATCCTGCAAAAAACGATTGCGCTTTGCGCAATCGTCATTCTCGCTGGTTGTGACCCAGTCAATGAGTGGAGTCGCGTCTCATGGACGTCACCCATTAATAGTCCCTATGTGGCGGGCGCAGAAAAGCAGAACGTCCTTTACACGGCTTTTACGCAGCGCTCTCCAAAATATCTCGATCCCGCCCGCTCATATTCCACCGATGAGACGCCGTATACCTACAATATTTATGAGCCACTGTATGGTTATCATTACCTTAAAAGACCCTACGAGCTGATCCCACGGACTGCGACGCACGTTGCCGAGCCCATGTTCCTGGACTGGCAAGGCAACACACTGGATGCAGAGGCGCGACCCTCGGAGATTGTCGAGAGTATTTATGACATCAGCTTGCGTCCCGGCATTTTGTTTCAACCGCATCCTTCTTTTGCACGCCAGGAGGATGGCCGATTTCGTTATTGGCCGATCGATGCACAGGAGTTTGAAGGGAAGTTTGCGATTTCCGACTTTACCGGGACGGGGACCCGCGAATTAACGGCACACGATTACGTGTATGCCTTACGTCGGCTTGCGAGCCCACGCGTCGCTTCACCGATTTTCTCGACCTTGGCGCAGCACATCGTTGGTATGGAAGCCTATGGCAAGCGTTTGCGTGAAATCGATGCGGATTTACGCAAGGATATGCCAGTGGGTGCGCGTGATTTGCCTTGGCTCGATCTGCGCAACGTGGGCTTTTCTGGTATCGAGGCGCTTGATGAACACACCTTGCGCATTCGGGTCAAAGGGTTGTATCCCCAGTTCAAGTATTGGCTCGCGATGACGTTTGTCGCACCGATTCCCTGGGAGGCGGATCGCTTTTATAGCCAATCAGGTATGGCCCAACGCAATCTCTCGTTGAATCACTGGCCGGTCGGGACAGGTCCCTACATGTTGACCGAGTCTTTGCAAAACCGACGTCATGTGCTTTCGCGTAATCCAAATTTTCGCGGGGAGCCTTATCCTTGCGAGGGAGAGCCCGGCGATCAAGCTGCGGGTTTGTTAGCCGACTGCGGCAAAATGACGCCTTTTATTGATCGCATTGTTTTTAATATTGAAAAAGAAAGTATCCCGCTGCAAGGAAAGTTTATGCAGGGCTACTACGACATTCCTCAAGTCGACCGCGGTGACACCGGCGTTGCCATGCTGGTCGCGGCAAGCGATTCGACTGAAAAAGCAGCGTTGTACGCCAAGCACGGGATTCAGCTTCCCACCACGGTCGAAGCGCAAATGCAGTATTTTGGTTTCAATTGGCGCGATCCTGTCGTGGGGCAGGGAGACACGCCAGAGCAGCAGACGCGCAATCGCAAATTGCGCCAGGCACTTAGCATCGCCTTTAACTGGGAAGAGTTTGTCGCGATCTTTCAAAATGACCAGGCGCAGGTGGCCTACGGACCGATTCCGCCCGGTATCCTTGGTTATGAGAGTGGCGAGTCGGGGTTCAATCGTGTGGTGTACAACGTCAAGGACGGCAAGCCACAACGCAAGTCTCTCGATGAGGCACGTCGCTTGTTGGCCGAAGCGGGCTACCCAAATGGCAGGGATGAAAAAACGGGGGCGCCGCTCGTCTTGCATTTTGATTCGGCGAGTGGTGCGGGTGGCTCGAGCCCCACGCTTGATTGGATGCGTCGTCAGTTTGCCAATATTGGCGTCCAGCTTGATGTGCGCTCCACCGACTACAACCGTTTTCAGGAAAAAATGGCGCGAGGGGTTGCCCAGATGTATATGTGGGGCTGGGTCGCGGATTATCCTGATGCGGAAAACTTTTTATTTCTGCTTTATGGTCCTAATGCGAAAGCTGGCAAGGGCGGTGAAAATGCCTCCAACTATGTCAACCCAGCGTACGACGCACTTTTTGAAAGAATGCGTGACCTGCCGGATGGGGATGAAAAAGCGCAAGTCATCGCAGAGATGATAAAAATCCTGCAAGAGGATGCACCTTGGATGTTTGGTGCTTTTCCAAAATCGGGTGGCGCATTTCAGCAATGGGTCGGTAATGCCAAGCCGACTCAAATGGTGCGAAATACCTTGCAATATATGAAGATCGATCCTGAACTTCGTGCCAAGAAGATTGCCGAATGGAACCCCCCGATTTGGTGGCCACTGGGTGCGTTGATCGCTTTGCTAGCTGCCATTGTGTGGCCTGCTTGGAGGGTACTGCGCAGACAGGAGCGTCTCAATGCGTTTGGCGAGCACGTCCAGCATGATCGCGTGCAATCAGAGCACTCGCCGGAGATACGTCAATGATTGCTTACATTTTCCGACGACTCATGTATGGCGCGTTGATTTTGATCGGCGTCAATGTATTTACTTTTGTGCTGTTTTTTGCAGTGAACACCCCCGATGATATGGCCCGTCTCGCGATTGGCGGTCAGCGCGTGAGTGTCGATGCGGTCGAAAAATGGAAGGCCGATCGTGGCTACGATAAACCCCTCTTTTTAAATACCGAGGCCTCTGGACTCAAAAAGTATACCGATACTATTTTTTACCAACGCTCAGTTCCCCTATTGAAATTCGATTTTGGTGCCTCGGATGAGGGCCGCGATATTGGGCGTGAAATTGGTGTGCGGATGTGGCCAAGTCTTGCCTTGGCGATCCCGACTTTTATTCTCGGGCTGCTCGTCAGCATCGCCTTTTCTTTGTCATTGGTGTTTTTTCGCAGTACCCGCCTTGATTTTTGGGGTGTCGTCTTGTGTGTGTTTATGCTCTCGATCTCGGGACTGTTTTACATCATTGCTGGACAGTGGTTGTTTTCAAAAATATTGCGTCTGGTACCTTACTCAGGTTTCGCCTGGGGCTTGGATACGTTTAAGTTTTTAGCTTTACCGATCTTGGTTGCCATCATCTCTAGGCTGGGGCCCGAGGCGCGTTTTTATCGCAGTTTATTTCTTGAGGAAATTGGCAAGGATTATGTGCGGACTGCACGAGCACGCGGCTTGAGTGAGCGTGTCGTGTTGTTTAAACATGTGCTGCGCAACGCCATGTTGCCAATTTTGACGGGTACGGTGTCCGCCTTGCCCCTGCTGTTTATGGGGAGTCTGATCGCGGAGTCATTTTTTGGGATCCCAGGACTAGGGAGCTACACCATTGATGCGATTGGAGCACAAGATTTTTCAGTGGTGCGCGCCATGGTGTTTTTGGGTGCGAGCCTCTACATCGTCGGTTTGATTCTGGCGGACATTTCATACACGCTCGCCGATCCGCGCGTGCGTTTTGAGTAGCCGCCATGCCTAAAATCATTTTCCTTTGGACCGATATCGCGATCTTCGCACTTTTCGCTGCGACCCTAGTCTATGCCTGGCATGTGTCGCGCTCTCGCAACTTGCGCTCGACGTGGTCGAGAGTGGCGCGCAACGCGCCTGCGATGTGTTCGGCCGTGGTGCTCTCCGTCTTTGTCGTCATTGGTTTGCTCGATTCCATGCATTTTCAGCCGCGCTTGCCGCCTGTCGCAGGCGCGCCTGCGAATGCAGCACCGGTATACGCACCCAAGGTCGTTTCAGTGCTGGACGTGTTGCTTGAAGACACTGCCTTTGTGCGGCCAGAGAAAACGTATTCAGCGCCTTTGGCTTGGCTGCAATTCACCAAAGAGTCTGTGTTGCAAGAGGGGGGTGTACCCACGCGAGATTTTCCGCGGCTGCGCTTCGGTGGTCGACATCTGACAGATCCCGCTGCCGAGTGGGGCAGCGACGTGGCGCGTCGCGCGGGCTTGGGCTTGTTGGCGGGTCTTTTGGTTTCACTGTTGCTCTCTGGTTTGACGGTATTGTGTGTGGGGCAGGGGACACGCGCGGAGGTCTGCAGACAGATTGTGCGTGGCGAGACCGAGCTCCCCTGGCGCGCGATGCTGATCACGGTCTTTGTGCTCTGCCTGTTGTTGGGTGTGGTGTTTGGTTTGGCAACGGGGTATCACGTCCTCGGTACGGACCGCACCGGCAATGATGTGCTGTGGCAAGCTCTAAAAAGTATTCGCACAGCTTGGATCATCGGCAGTCTGACGACGGTCGCGATGTTGCCGCCGGCGCTGATTCTTGGTATTTCAGCGGGTTACTTCAAAGGCTGGATCGACGATGTGATTCAGTACGTCTATACGACCCTCACCTCTATTCCGGGTGTGCTGTTGATCGCGGCCTGTGTATTGATGATGCAGGTTTATATCGATACGCATCCGGGTCTGTTCCCGACGGCCGCGCAGCGTGCGGACCTTCGCCTCTTTTTGCTCTGCATGATT
>JBIKOQ010000399.1:0-2580 GCA_044357955.1 Burkholderiaceae bacterium
TGACGAATCCCAATCTATTGATTGTGGGTCAAACCTTACGCTTATCAGAAGGCAAGAGTGCTGCGCCAGCTGTGCGCGCTGGGACGGGCTCTGCGGCACAAGCGTCTCCGTCATCCCAAGCAGCGACAGTTTCTGAGCCCGCAGACACGGGTAGTACGCGCGCCTCTGACGCAGGGTTGATTAGTTGGGGCTGGCCTGCCAAAGGCAAAATCATTCAAGGATTCACGCCTACAACCAAGGGGATTGATATTGCTGGCAATTCAGGGGATCCGATCGAATCTGCTGCAAATGGCAAAGTGATTTTTGCCGGTGATGGACCTAGAGGCCTGGGCAACTTGGTGATTGTGGAGCACACGGATGGCTTTATCACTGCTTATGCACACAACAAAACTCTTTTAGTCAAAGAAGGTCAGGTCGTTAAGCGCGGTACAAAAATCGCTGAAATGGGACAGTCTGATACGACGTCAGTCCGTTTGCATTTCGAAGTGCGTCGGCGCGGCACACCGGTTGATCCACTCCAGTATTTACCCGCTCGATAGTCCAAGACGATGACGCCCACACTTGTCTTTGATTTGGAAACAATTCCTGATATCGAAGGCTTGCGACGACTCAATGGCTGGGGCAACGAGGTGCCGGACACCGAAGTCGCCCAGCGCGCCTTTGCTGCGAGGAAGGAACTGACGGGAAGTGATTTCTTACCTTTGCACTTACAACGTGTTGCAGTGGTAGGCTGTGTTTTTCGCGATGATCAAGGTTTTCGCGTTCGCTGTCTTGGTCAGGCGGATGATCCCGAACAGGTTCTGCTGTCTGGTTTTTTTAAAACAATCGAACGCTACACGCCTAAGCTCGTGAGCTGGAATGGTAATGGTTTTGATTTACCCGTGCTTCATTATCGGAGTTTGATCCATGGCGTGGTGGCTCCGAGGTATTGGGACACGGGTGATGATGATCGTGAGTTTCGCTATAACAACTACCTCAGTCGCTACCATACACGACATGTTGACTTGATGGATGTTTTGGCTAAGCACAATGGTCGAGGAAATGCGCCGCTTGATGATCTCGCTAAGCTCTGTGGTTTTCCGGGCAAATTGGGTATGGATGGTAGTCAAGTATGGCATGCATGGACGCAGGGACAAGCCCAAGAAGTGCGGGCTTACTGTGAGACTGATGTGGTGAATACTTGGCTTGTGTATTGTCGTTTTCGTCTCTTGCGAGGTGAGCTTGATGCAGCCTCTTACGAAGAAGAGGTGGCTTTAGTACGCGAAACGCTGGAGCAAAGCACTGAACCGCATTGGAAGCAGTATTTAGAGGCCTGGGGTCGTTAAACATGTCTGTTGATGTATTGCAGGTCGAATCTCTCGACCTAGAAGCCCGCGGCATTTCTCGCCGTGAGGGAAAAGTTGTTTTTATTGAAGGTGCACTTCCTGGTGAGCACGTCACCGTCAATACGTTTCGACGCAAGCCCTCCTATGAAGTGGGTCACGTTGTACAGATTAGAAGACAATCATCGGTACGCGTTCAGCCGCGATGCGAACATTTTGGTGTCTGTGGTGGTTGCGTCATGCAACATCTGGAGCCGAGCGCTCAGGTAGCTGTCAAACAGCGTGCCCTCGAAGATGCCCTTCATCATATTGGCAAAACACGCCCTGAGCGCGTATTACCGGCATTGCACGGCCCATATTGGGGCTATCGCTATCGAGCCAGATTCGCAGTGCGTTGGGTCGCTAAAAAGGGGACTGTTTTAGTTGGCTTTCATGAGCGTAAAAGCAGTTTTGTTGCCGACATTAAAACTTGTCATGTCCTACCGCCTCACGTTGCTGCTTTATTGATGCCTTTGCGTGATCTCGTGATGAATTTGTCTGCGCCTGATCGTTTTCCACAGATCGAAGTTTCGGTTGGGGAGGGCGTCACTGCGCTGGTACTCAGACATCTCGTCCCACTGACAGCTAAAGATCTCGGTTTTCTGCGAGACTTTGCTGTGCGTCATTCCATTCAATGGTGGCTACAACCCCAGGGACCGGAAACAGTCGCTCCTTTAGATCCGGATCAAGCGCAATTCTTGCACTACACCTTGCCTGAGTTCGGTTTGGAAATGCCTTTCAAACCCACTGACTTTACGCAAGTCAATCATCAAATAAACAGGGTGCTTGTTTCCCGCGCATTGACCTTACTTGAACCACAAGCACAAGATCGAATTGCGGATATGTTTTGTGGTCTTGGGAATTTCACACTTCCTCTGGCAACAAGGTGTCGAGAGGTGGTGGGTGTCGAAGGCAGTGAAACCTTAACGTCACGTGCCCAGGAGGCAGCAAAACGCGCGGGTATTGAGCACGCTCAATTTGAAACTCTGAATTTGTTCGATGTGACAGCAGAGTGGTTAGCAGAGCTTGGGTATTTTGACAGGATGCTGATCGACCCGCCTCGTGAGGGTGCTTTAGCGCTTTCCCAAGCACTGACAAATCTACCAAAATCGTATCGACCAGTTCGCATTGTGTATGTGTCATGCAATCCTGCAACGCTTGCGCGAGATACGGCTATTTTGTTGCATGCAGGAGGCTACAAGCTCAAAGCAGCGGGTGT
>JBIKOQ010000401.1:0-2577 GCA_044357955.1 Burkholderiaceae bacterium
TGTGCCAAACATCAATGCCTTGCTCTTTTGATTGCGCGGCTGTTGAAAGCACTGGCTCAATCGCGACCATTGACATGTTGCAACGCTCGGAGAAAGCGCCCTCAGGATCCCAGACGTACGCGACACCACCAGACATGCCTGCAGCAAAGTTACGACCTGTCTCGCCCAGAACGACCACAGTACCGCCAGTCATGTATTCACAACCATGGTCTCCTGTGCCCTCGACGACCGCTGCAGCGCCTGAGTTGCGAACAGCGAAGCGTTCTCCGCCAACGCCGTTAAAGTAAGCCTCGCCCCCGGTCGCACCGTATAGAACAGTATTGCCAACAATAATATGATCTGGACCAAAGCCTCTGAAATCATTGGGTGAGCGCACAATAATGCGACCACCCGATAGACCCTTGCCGACGTAGTCGTTGCCTTCGCCAACGAGATCGAGCGTGATACCGCGTGCCAAGAATGCACCAAAGCTTTGGCCGGCAGTGCCGTTACATTGAATGTGAATCGTATCGTCGGGCAAGCCCTCATCGCCATAACGAGAAGCGACTCGACCAGAGAGCATGGCACCTATTGTGCGGTTGCGGTTACGAACCGGCACAATAAAGGAGACTTTTTCACCGCGCTCAAGCGCTGGCAGGCTGCGCTCGATGAGTTGATGATCGAGCGCGACATCGAGACCGTGATCCTGACCTTCGGTGTGTCTGCGTGGGCTGTCCGTTGTGGGCTGATAAAACACGCGTGCAAAATCTAGTCCATTGGCTTTCCAATGTTCGATGCCCGAGCGGGTGTCGAGCAAGTCAGCGCGACCGACCATCTCGTCAAAGCTGCTGATGCCAAGCTGAGCCATGATTTCACGTACTTCTTCGGCAACAAAGAAGAAATAGTTCACAACGTGCTCAGGTTTACCTTGGAATTTTTGACGTAAGACGGGATCTTGTGTCGCAACGCCCACTGGGCAGGTATTGAGGTGGCATTTACGCATCATGATGCAGCCCTCAACAACCAGAGGCGCAGTTGCGAAGCCAAATTCATCCGCACCAAGCAGGGCGCCAATCACGACGTCGCGACCCGTTTTCATTTGGCCGTCGGCTTGCACGCGAATACGGCTGCGCAATTGGTTGAGCATCAAGGTCTGTTGGGTTTCGGCAAGACCGAGTTCCCAAGGTGTGCCAGCATGCTTGATGGAGGAAACAGGGGATGCGCCTGTGCCACCATCATGTCCGGAGATCGTGACATGATCAGCCTTGGCTTTCGCTACGCCGGCGGCAACGGTGCCGACACCGACTTCAGAAACGAGCTTGACGGAGATCGAAGCGCGATCGTTGACGTTTTTGAGATCATGGATGAGTTGTGCCAAATCCTCGATCGAGTAGATGTCATGGTGGGGGGGAGGAGAAATCAGTCCCACGCCCGGTACAGAACAACGTAGTTTGGCGATGTATTCCGAGACCTTGTGGCCGGGCAGTTGACCGCCTTCGCCAGGCTTGGCACCTTGTGCCATTTTGATCTGGATCTGATCTGCGCTTGAGAGGTATTCGGCGCTCACACCGAAGCGACCTGAAGCGACCTGCTTGATCTTGGAGCGCATGGAATCGCCCTCTCGCAGTGGAACGTCAGCGGCGATACGATCCGCGCCGAGCTCGCTTGCCAAGGTTGCACCTGCTTTGATTCCGCTCTTGCCGGTACGGAGTTCGTTGCGGTAGCGCAACTCGTCTTCGCCGCCTTCGCCGGTATTCGATTTGCCACCGATGCGGTTCATGGCAACAGCCAGCACGGAATGTGCTTCTGTCGAGATCGAGCCAAGAGACATCGCGCCAGTCGCAAAGCGCTTGACGATTTCTTTTGCGGGTTCGACTTGCTCAAGAGGAATGGCGCGTGCGGGATCAACCTTGAACTCGAATAGACCACGCAAGGTCATGTGACGTCGACTCTGGTCATTGATGAGTTGCGCGTACTCTTTGTAAGTGCGGTAGTTGTTGTCGCGGGTCGCGTGTTGTAGTTTGGCGATGGAGTCAGGTGTCCACATATGATCTTCGCCACGTACGCGGAAGGCATACTCGCCACCCGTTTCCAGTGCATTGGCCAAAACGGGGTCATTGCTAAAGGCGGCCCGATGCGTGCGGAGTGCTTCTTCGGCGACTTCGAAAATACCGATGCCTTCGATTGTGCTGGCTGTACCTGAAAAATATTTGTTGACCAGGTCTGTACGCAAGCCAACGGCTTCGAAAATCTGTGCGCCACAGTAAGACATGTAGGTAGAGATGCCCATTTTGGACATCACTTTGTTCAAGCCCTTACCGATGGCCTTGACGTAATTTTTAATAGCTTTCTGATCGTCCTTGCTGATGGCAGCAATGCTCTCGATGGCCAGAAACGGATGTATGGCTTCGGCGCCATAGCCGCCGAGCAGGGCGAAGTGGTGAACCTCGCGAGCAGAGCCTGTTTCAACGACCAGTCCCGTATTGGTGCGAAGGCCTTCCCGGATCAAGTGTTGATGGATCGCCGACGTTGCGAGCAATGCCGGAATGGCGACATGATCACTATCAACATTTCGATCAGTCAAAATCAATACGGTAA
>JBIKOQ010000400.1:0-2577 GCA_044357955.1 Burkholderiaceae bacterium
ATTCTGTATTGCGGCCTTGCGGCTTTCATCGACATCATCATCGGTGGCGCCATCGCCTACATTGTGATCCGCACGACGATTCCTGGTCGTCAAATTCTGGATCATCTCGTGACCGTAGCGCTCGCCATGCCTGGCCTTGTGCTCGGTATCGGTTATCTGCGCGCATTTCGCGGCATCGAGTTGCCTTTTGGCGCAGGTGCACTCACTGCGAGCTGGGTGATTTTTGTCATTGCTTACTCTGTGCGAAGGCTGCCCTACGCGCTGCGATCCTGTATGGCCGCGCTGACTCAAGTGCACCCTGCGCTCGAAGAGGCCGCTGAAAACGTCGGTGCAGGCCGCTGGCGCACAATTCGTAAAATCGTCATTCCATTAATGATGGGAGGCCTTCTCGCAGGCTTTGTGACCAGCTTTATCACGGCTGCAGCTGAGATTTCAGAAACGATCTTGCTCACAAGCAGGGAAAGCTTAGCCCCGATGTCTTATGGCATTTACTTGTATTTTCAGTCGATCGCGGGGCGCGGTCCAGGCGCCGCGCTGAGCGTGGTGGCTATATCAATCGTCGCGCTCGGCACTTACATCACGCATCGCTTGGCCGCAACCGCCACGCCCCACCAAAACGTTGGAAATCGCACATGAAATCGGTTGGTATCGAGATAAAAAATATCGCGTTGTCATTTGGCTCAACAGCGGTACTCAAAGACATTACCCTGACGATTCAGCCCGGTGAATTCTTTGCGCTACTTGGCCCGTCAGGTTCAGGAAAATCCACGCTTTTGCGTTTGATCGCAGGTTTCAATCAACACCAACGTGGCGAGCTGCTGATCGACGGCAAAGACGTAACGGGCACGCAGCCATGGTTGCGTAACGTTGGCATGGTGTTTCAAAACTACGCACTATGGCCGCACATGACTGTGGCGCAAAACGTCGCATTTGGCCTAGAAGCGCGGAAACTTCCTGCTGCTGAAATCCGCACTAAAGTCGCCAGTGCGCTAGAGCTCGTCGATATGGGTCAGCTCGCGAATCGTCGCCCCGGTCAACTTTCAGGCGGACAGCAACAACGTGTGGCGATCGCGAGAACACTTGCGATTGAACCACAGGTTTTGCTGCTTGACGAACCACTTTCAAACCTAGATGCCAAACTCCGCACGCAGACGCGCCAGGAGCTTGTCCAGTTGCAGCGCCGCTTGGGCATCACTACTATTTTCGTGACTCATGATCAAGAAGAAGCCCTGACAACCTGTCATCGCATCGCCGTCATGGATCAAGGCGTGATTCAACAAGTGGGTTCGCCGATGGATCTGTTTGATTTTCCGGTCAATCGCTTTGTCGCCCAATTTGTAGGCTCAGTTAATCTGTTTGCCGGGCGATTCATCACCGAAGGCGATCATCTACGGTTTGACTCTCCGACCCTCGGAATGCTGACACTGCCAAAAGGTCTTGAACTCCAAAACACGGACATGGATTTGGCTTTCCGACCACACGCAGTACGTTTTGTCGACAATACTGAAACCGATTTACAAAATAACCTCGCACTGAATGGCGAGATTATGGATTCGGAGTTTTTAGGGGAATTCATTCGCTATGAGGTGCGTGTTGGTCAGGCGATGATCAAAGCCGACATTCCACACGCGCGTGGAGCCCCCCCTCTGCAAATAGGCGCATATGTTCATTTGCGCATACCCTCTCAAGAACTTAGATTTGTCACCGCTTAAACTGTCAACAGGACACCAAGCTATGCGTGCACGTCGATCTACACTCCATGCCATACCCGCCCTGTTGCTGACCTTCTTTTTAATCGGCTGCGGCACAACAACACCTGTCGCCAATGAATACAAACCCACCATCGCTCAAGAAGGCAAAGATGTCATCTGGATACCGACGCCGACCGAACTTGCAGAACGCATGCTCAAGGCTGCAAACGTCACGCAAAATGACCTCGTTTACGATCTCGGTGCAGGGGATGGAAAAATCGCGATCCTAGCGGCAACGCAATTTAACGCAAACTCCATCGGTATTGAGTTCAACCCCGACATGGCTGAATACGCGAGAAAAAATGTTCAGCGTGCTGGCGTATCCAACAAGGTCAGCATCATCACTGGAGACATCTTCAAAGAAGATTTTTCCAAAGCCACGGTTGTGACGCTCTATCTCCTGCCTGCGCTCAACATCAAACTCAGACCTACGATTCTTGCGATGAAACCTGGAACACGTGTCGTCTCCAACACCTTCACGATGGGTAACTGGACAGCCGATCAGACCGTGCAAAGCGATACCGGTCATATGGGCTATCTGTGGATCGTGCCTGCCAAAGTCGATGGTAGCTGGACAATCTCTGGTTTACCAGGTGTCTCCAACAACCAATCTTTGCGTTTGAGCATCTTGCAGCAGTATCAAGAAATCACAGGCACGCTTCAAACCCCAGGCAAGCCGAACAGCATCTCGATCAAGGGACGATTGAACGGCGATCAAATCAGCTTTGAATACCGCGATCAGTCGGGTGTGCTGAGAACCTTCGTTGGCAACGTTGAAAACAGCATGATCAAGGGATCCTTGAAAAGTGATCCCTCCCTCATCATT
>JBIKOQ010000402.1:0-2570 GCA_044357955.1 Burkholderiaceae bacterium
GCACGACACACGGGGCATGGGTATCGCCAACGCCTACGCCGGCATGGAGATGGGCGTCGGTATATTTGATGCGGCAGTTGCGGGCCTTGGCGGCTGTCCTTTCGCCTCTCACTCTGGCGCCTCGGGTAACGTCTGCACCGAAGACTTGGTATTTATGTGTCAAGAAATGGGGATCGAGACGGGGATTAACCTTGAAAAACTGATCGAGTCCGCGCTACTTGCAGAGCAGGTCGTGGGTCACCCTCTACCAGGCTCCGTGATGAAGGGTGGTTCGCTCGATCGTCTGCGTCTGAAGGTTAAAGAGTCACTGGCCGCTGGCGCTTAAAGGAGCCTTCGATGACAAATATCACTCGTGACTTGGGCGCATTTGCCGCTGATCTTAAATTCGAACAGATTCCTGCTGCGGCACTTGACGTGATTCATACGGGTTTTGCGGACTGTGTGGGCGTGATGCTCGCGGGACGTGACGAACCCCCCACACAAATCTTGACCCAGGTTCTCGCCCCGCCGCCCGGACCTGCGACCCTTGTGTTTGGCGCGCGTACAGCGAGTGCACCGGATGCGGCATGGATTAATGGGGTCGCGGCGCATGCGCTTGATTTTGACGATGTCGCGATCAAAGGTCATCCAAGTACAGTGTTAGTGCCAGCGATATTAGCGGAGGCCCAAGCGCTTGGCTCCACAGGCAAAGAGATGGTCGTCGCCTATGCGGTGGGTTATGAGGTCTGGGCCGAACTCGCGCGTCGGGATCCTGAGCATTACCACTCCAAAGGTTGGCATCCAACGGGTATCTTAGGCTCTATTGGCGCGGCTGCCGCATGCGCCTCGCTTCATAAACTGAATGCTGAGCAGTGCGCCATGGCGATTTCGATCGGTGCGTCGCAAAGCGCGGGCATCATGGCGAATTTTGGGACGATGACCAAACCTTTTCATGCTGGACGCTCTGCGCAATCTGGCGTGTTGGCGGCGCGGCTTGCAAAGGCCGGCTTTACCTCTTCGCTTGATGCGCTTGAGCACCCGCAGGGTTTTCTCTCCGCGGTATCGCCTGGTACACGCTTCGATGTGACCTCGCCCGTCGAGGCCGGGAAAAATTGGAAGCTGACGGTCAGTAAACTTTCGGTCAAAAAATATCCGCTTTGCTTTTGTACGCATCGTGCGCTCGATGGCATGCTTGATTTAGTTGCGGAAAAAAAATTCAAACCAGAGGAGATAGAAAGTATTAGCGCGCGCACCAGTTTGCGTAACACTAAGGTTTTGCGTAACCACAACCCTCAGACAGGTCTCGAGGCTAAGTTCAGTATGGAGTTCGCGATGGCTTCGTGTGTCGTAGCGGAGCGCGCGGGTCTGACTGAATTGGTCGATGAATTTGTATTGAGAAAGGATGTACAAGACCTGATAAAAAAGGTGTCGGTCGAAGCAGACGAAACTGAGCACCCAAATTTGCCAGGCTATTCGCCCTTTGATCAGGTCACAGTCAGACTCAAAAATGGACAAGTGATCAAAAGTCGTGAGGTCGTTGCGGTGCGAGGTGGACCGGACCTACCCTTAAGTCGGGAGCACTTGTGGAGTAAGTTCGAGGATTGCGCGCGTGTGGGCAATGCCGAGTTTTCCGCTCTGAGTTTATTTGATGCGCTGATGTCTCTTGAAAAGGTCGCCAACGTCTCAGATTTGCCTGGGTTGGCTTCAGGCAAAAACTAGCTTTTTCGCATTGTTCGCCGGACTCTATATCGTTCGTAAAAAAGGGGTAGATTGATATATTCAATCTACCCCTTTGCACGTTCAGATCAGAAGTTTAGCCGACGTATTTCCGAATCATGCCGAGCGTTCTTTCGCGAGCGAGTTTGGCAGACTCGGCATTGTAGGAGCCGCGATGGTCGCAATTAAATCCGTGATCGGCAGGATAGAAAAACGCCTGCTCGTTGGGATACGCGGCAACCACGGCTTTGGCCTTTTCCATGGGAATAGATTGGTCTGTTTCACCAAAATGGAACATGACCGGACACAGGGGCTTTTCTGTGAGGAAGTTTGGAATCCCGCCACCATAATATGGAGCGGAACAACTAAACCCCGGAACGCGGCTGGCAGCGAGCCAAGCCACCACACCACCCCAGCAGTAGCCGACGATGGCCGCTTTGCCTGCAGATTTTCCAAACGCTAGAACGGCTGATACATCGAGCATGGCATGGTCAAAGCTCATTTTCTTCATGACTTCGACACCGGCCATGATTTCAGGCTGAGAATAACCCGTGTCGTACTTGCGCTGAATGCGGTCAAACAATGCGGGCGCGATACTGAGGTAGCCATCGGCGGCGTAGCCGTCTGCAACGGATTGGATATGCTTGTTGATACCGAAGATCTCCGGAGCAATCACGACGAGGCCGCGGGGCTTGCCGGCAGGCTCTGCGACATAAGCGTCGAACTCGTGACCGTCGGATGCTTTAAGCTGAATTGTCTTACCCATTTTTATCTCCTTTGTGAAAACACCACGAAATTATATGCAATTAACTGCTAGTCTTTAAGACTTGTTTCAGATCAATTTCCTATCGGAGGGCACTGCATGACCGATCCCA
>JBIKOQ010000037.1:0-8613 GCA_044357955.1 Burkholderiaceae bacterium
ACCGCGGGAGGCCTTAGGCGCTCGCACATCAGCGGCTGGGTTGGCCGCCATTTGGCTCTGTGGAGCCCACCATTTATAAAAGCCCCGCCAGGCGGCGAGCATGCGGGCCAGACTCCGTGCGCTGTGACCTTGGCCGTGGAGTCGGGCGAGAAAGTGTCGAATGTTGCCGTTGACGATTTGCTCGAGCGCTTTCCCATCTGCAAGCGTCACAAGCTGATTCAAATCCCGACGATAGGCTGAAAGGGTATGCCCGGAGTAACGACGATTGACTTCAAGATGTTTGAGCCAGGTCGTGACGGGATCGGACATAGGTGGCGGCGTTTTCAGGAGTATTTAGGAGTATTTAGGAGTATTCAGGCGTCGTCAGCGGCGCGCAGGTTTGTGCCGGCCGGCTTGAGACGAGAGAGCGCGGAGCTCGCCAGGATGCTGACGGTTTGCAAAAACGCGAGGCCCATTTCGGGTGCGAAGCGCTCCGGATCGTCCGAGCCCAGCACGAGTAGTCCGAAGGCGGGCTGACCTACGGCAGAACGCAAGGGCAAGATCGCAAGCGACGCCGGTTTGGCATGCAGCCAACTCGCGGGTGTGAGCGCTGTATCATTACCACAATAAGGGTTAACAAGGTTGTTGGCGTAAGTATGTACTTCCTCTTCAACGGGGGCACCCACACCTTCGGTCGGTAGGTCCAGACCCCAAACGCGCAAAGCGACCTCTTGGAGGTTGAACTGTTCGGCCAGGCCTAGCGCAACCTCTCCGGGCAAACGCAAGGTCGATTGCTCGCCCAACATGCGCACACACCAGCGATTGAGTTTGTCGGTGGTGATTTCGTTGAGTGCGGCGTTGCGCACCAAGTCTGCCAGTCTGAATTCAAAGTCACGCAGCCGCTCACGCAAAGTCATGATTTGACGTTCGCCGAGTGAAATCGTCCGCGCCTGATGAGGATGAGGGACCTCAAGCGAGGAGAACAATTCGGCGTACTGGACAAAAAACTCGGGATGTTCTTGGAGGAACTTGGCGACGGAGTGAGGATGCAGTGAATCGGTCATGGCTTGGTGCTAAAGGAAGTGGGAATGGAGGCGACCAGACGATCGATATCGATCGTGCTGGAAAAGACCGTCGTAGCGGGTCCGGTCATACGCATTTGATCGCCATGGGTCGCAATGGTCAGCCAGCCGCCATGGGTGCGCACGCGCACCGGTGAATCAAGTAGGCCGCGTCGTATGCCTGCGGCGATGGCTGCGCAGGCGCCTGAACCGCAGGCGAGCGTTTCTCCCGCGCCGCGTTCATAGACTCTCAGATGGGCGGTGTGACGATCAACGATTTGGAGAAAACCGGCGTTCACGCGACTCGCGAAACGCGGATGCGATTCGATTAAGGGGCCGACGATGGACACTGGCGCCGTGTCCACGTCATCTACAACCTGTACAGCATGAGGATTGGCGATCGCGATGGCCGAGAGCCAGACGGTGACCTCGCCCAGCTCGGTACGCGTTTGGAGAGGGAGCGCATAGAGCGTGTCTTGACCTTCGGTGCGCGTCGCAAGACCTGTCACGTCAAAGGGTAAGGCCTCGGGGACGAAACGGGTTTGACCCATATCGACGACGACTTCGCCATTGGGCATCGCCTCGAGGGTAATCAGCCCGGTCGAAATCTCGGCGCGCAAGGGATTGCGCGAAGAGAGTTTTTGCTCATGGACGAATTTGACGAAGCAGCGCGCGCCATTGCCGCAGTGCTCGACTTCGCTACCATCGGCATTGAAAATCCGGTAGCGGAAATCCGCCTCGGGGTGGGAGGGGGTGTCGACCAGCAATATCTGATCGCAGCCAATGCCGAATTGGCGGTGGGCGAGGGCTCGGGCGCGTTCGGGGGTCATGTCGATAGGTTGGCGCACCCCATCGAGGACCACGAAATCGTTGCCGGCGCCATGCATTTTTGTGAAGTTCCAGATCATGTAGGGATTATCGCCCATTTGTTTATCGTTTTGACTTAAAATAATAAGTGAGTCGCTGAGTTAACCGACAACTTGCGGGGCGACGGTGTTGGACAAAAGCTGAAATGCTGCGTCAACACAAAAATAAATCCGCTAAAGCGTCGCGCCCAATCCAGCGTCTATTTAGGTGTCGGTACGGGGTGCAACGCACCTCCTTAACTTCACCTCTGGCTTTGCCAGAAATAGGACGTGATCATGGCTACAACTTCTTCTGACTATCTCTTTACCTCTGAGTCCGTTTCCGAAGGGCATCCAGACAAGGTCGCCGACCAGGTCTCCGATGCGATCTTGGATGCGATCTTTACTCAAGACCCCAATGCACGTGTCGCGGCTGAAACGCTTTGCAACACAGGCTTAGTTGTATTAGCGGGTGAAATCACCACCACCGCCAACGTCGACTACATCCAAGTCGCGCGCGACACCATCAAGCGCATTGGCTATGACAATACCGACTACGGGATTGACTATAAAGGCTGCGCCGTGTTGGTGGCCTATGACAAACAGTCTCCCGACATCGCCCAGGGTGTAGATCGCACCTCTGAGAACTATCTCAATCAAGGCGCAGGCGACCAGGGTCTGATGTTTGGTTACGCATGTAACGAAACGCCTGATTTGATGCCTGCACCGATCTGGTACGCACACCGTCTGGTTCAGCGTCAGAGCGAGTTGCGCAAAGACGGCCGCCTGCCTTGGCTGCGTCCCGATGCAAAATCGCAGGTTACGTTCCGCTACGTCGATGGCAAGCCTGTCGAGGTCGATACGGTTGTGTTGTCGACACAACACGCTCCAGAAATTTCGCAAACTGCGATCCACGAAGCCGTGATCGAAGACATCATCCGTCCAAGCTTTCCTGCTGGTTTGTTGACACCCAAGACCAAGTTCTTGATCAACCCAACCGGTCGTTTTGTGATCGGTGGCCCCCAGGGCGATTGCGGTCTGACAGGTCGCAAGATCATCGTCGACACGTATGGTGGCGCTTGCCGTCACGGTGGTGGCGCGTTCTCCGGCAAGGATCCTTCCAAGGTTGACCGCTCAGCTGCTTACGCTGCACGTTATGTGGCTAAAAATATCGTGGCTGCTGGCTTGGCCAGCAAGTGCGAAGTGCAGGTGAGCTACGCGATCGGCGTGGCAGAGCCCATCAACATCACGGTTGATACGCATGGCACAGGTGTGGTGTCTGACGAGCAGTTGTCCAAACTTGTGCGCGAGCATTTTGACTTGCGTCCTAAAGGCATCGTCAACATGCTCGACCTGCTGCGTCCAATCTACAGCAAGACAGCCGCCTACGGCCACTTCGGTCGTAATGAGCCCGAGTTCAGCTGGGAAGCCACTGACCGAGCTGCTGCATTGAAAAAGTCAGCCTAAGGTGACGACGCAGCCACCTTCATTAAACTGGGACGAGGCGCCTGAGGGCGCTTCAAATGGCGCAGATTCGCCATGTGTGGCGATTTGCTCCACCTTGTTTGATGATGTGTGTCGTGGCTGCGGCCGCACGGTCATGGAGGTCTCGAACTGGGTCTTCATGAACAAAGAGGAAAAGCAAGCAGTTTGGGTGCGGATTCTTGCGGAAGGTTATCCAAAAAAGCCTGGTGAAACCTGAAAGAAAAAAAGGTACTCATTTCTGAGTACCTTTTTTACGTCTCTTTACTATTAATTACTTCTCTGTTTTTTCTGACAAGGTATCGCCCGCTAAGGCTTCCGACAGCTTAGCAATCGCCGTATGGTCCTGACCAGGTCCGAGCATTTGTGCGCACGAGGCCCACATTTCACGGCACAGCGACGAAAAAGGTGTCGGTGTGTTGGTGTCGCGACCGATGCCCAGCGCAATGCTCAGATCTTTGACCATCAGGTCTAGACCAAAACCGGCGTTGTACTTGCCCGACAAGACGAACTGTTTGAATTTCTTCTGTGTGGAGTTGTTCATCCCTGTCGAAGAATTCAGCACGTCGACCATCGCCGAAGGGTCCAAGCCAAAGCGCTTGCCGATCAGCAGTGCTTCGACGCCGATCAAAAAGCCGCCAGCAGACACGAGGTTGTTGAGTGCTTTCATGGCGTGAGCCGAACCAACATCACCTGTAGGCGTAATCGAGGTACCCATGCAGGACAGCACGGGACGGACGCGCTCGAGGATCTCGGCGCTACCACCAAACATGATTGCGAGTTCACCTGTCTTGGCGCGTGGCACACCGCCAGAAACAGGGGCGTCGACGAGGTGACCTTTGGCCGCTTTGACTTGCTCGGCCAGGGTGCGTGTGATGGTCGGCACACCAGAGGTCATGTCGATGACGACTGAGCCTGGGCGCAGACCTGCCAGTAGACCATCAGGGCCGTTTAGGACAGCCTCGACGATGTTGCTGGTGGGCAGGATAGTGATGATGAGCTCGGAGGCGGCAGCCAGTGCGCGGTTAGAGGCGGCAACGGTGCCACCGATTTCTTTAGCAAAGGCTTGGGCGCGTTCTTTTGAGGCGTCGATGACTTGGAGTGGGTAGCCTGCTTTGTGCAGCAGGGAGGCCATTGGCCATCCCATGCTGCCCAAGCCCACAAAACCGATCGTGGGCAAGGCGCTCATTTCTTAACTGCCTTTTTTGCGGCTGCTTTTTTAGCAGGTGCTTTTGCTGCGACGGCTTCAACGGCAGCGGGCTGAGCTGCGGCTGCTTTATTCGCTGTCGCTTTTTTGGCAGCGACCTTTTTCTTGGCGGCTTTGGCGGCCGCTTTGGTGTAAGCGCCTTCTTCTTCGAGCACCTGGTTAGCGGCTTTGAACGCATCTAGACCAGCTGGGATGCCACAGTAGACGGTAGCGTGCAGCAGCACTTCTTTGATTTCTTCGACGGTGACGCCGTTGGCCAGTGCGCCTTTGACGTGCAGCTTGATTTCAGCCGATCGGTTCAGTGCAGTCAGCATGGCGAGGTTGAGCATGCTGCGCGTCTTGCGGCTCAGGCCGTCACGAGTCCAGGCGTAGCCCCAGCACCACTCCGTGGTGATGTGCTGGAAAGCCATGGTGAAGTCGTTGGCTTTGGCAATGGAGCCGTCCACGTAATCCGCACCGAGCACGGCACGACGAACGGCCAAGCCGTCTTTGAATAATTGAGCGGTTTCGCTTTTAGCAGACATGTTAGGCTCCAAAATCAGTATGATGAAAAGTAAATAAAGTAAAACGTGTCAATAAATGTGTAAGACACACCACGAATGGTCTTGATTGTCTGCGCTTGTCTTTACCTATGTCAAGCTAGATTCATCATGGAGGCATTTAAGGAGCGATCAATGAATTTGCCTAAATATGAAATTTACGCGTTGCGCTACGCAACCATTCAGCAGCGCATGCGGCGCGAAAACTTTATCGCGCAGGATCCGCATGATGAGCCGATGCCGATGGATTATTTTGTATGGCTCATTCGAGACGGGGATCGCAACATCTTGGTTGATACGGGTTTTAACGCACGCCAAGCCAAAGAGCGTGGACGTACGCTGTTGCGCTGTCCGATTGGCGCACTGTCTTTGCTGGGTCTTGCGCCAGAGGATATCAATGATGTTGTATTGACGCATTTGCATTATGACCATGCGGGCAATATCGACTTGCTGCCGAACGCGCGATTTCATGTCCAGGAGGACGAGCTTGATTACGCCTGCGGCAAGCACATGTGTCATGGGTTGTTTCGTCATGCGTACGATGTGGAGGATGTGGTGAGTTTGGTGCGCCGTGTATATGCCGAGCGCGTGCATTTTCATCAGGGGCGTGTCGACTTGGCGCCAGGCATCGAGCTGATCAAGATCGGCGGCCACACCAAGGGCTTGCAGTCTTTGCGCGTACACACCGCGCGGGGTTGGGTGGTGCTGGCTTCAGATGCGAGCCATTTTTATGAAAATATGGAGAGGCCCTCACCCTTTCCGATTGTGTTCCATGTCGGCGATATGGTGGCCGGTTATGCGACCTTGCGCGCGGCGGCGGCTTCGGCACAACACATCATCCCGGGACACGATCCTATGGTGCGGACGCGCTATCCTTTTCATGGCAACCCTGCGGATGATATCGTGGCGTTGCACTTGCCGCCAAAGACTTAAATTGTAAGGGGTTGTTGGGTAAGGCTGGCGGGCAAACCCTATCGCAATCCCCCAAAACGGGCTACAATAGATGTGCTTTTGAGGAGCGTTGCGACGGGGCAATCCCGCCAGGCTCATTAGCTTCCCCGTTACCGTCGGCCCTTTTGTCGACCTTAACAGCGCTCACCCAATCCTGCCAAGCAGCGATTGCGGTGGTGCTCAAGACACAGCCGTTCAATCGTTGTTCCGCGGGCACAACGGAGCTTTTAGATATGAACGCTATCAAAGAAAAATTCGCAGATTACATTGTTGCCGACATTACGCAGGCTGATTTTGGTCGTCGCGAGATCGCCATTGCTGAGACAGAAATGCCTGGTCTGATGGCCACGCGCGAAGAGTTTGCTAAAACCAAGCCATTAAAAGGCGCCCGTATTACGGGTAGCTTGCACATGACGATTCAGACAGCTGTGCTGATCGAAACCTTGCAGGCACTCGGCGCTGAAGTGCGTTGGGCCTCTTGCAATATTTTCTCGACCCAGGACCATGCTGCTGCGGCCATCGCTGCAATGGGTACGCCTGTTTTCGCTAAAAAAGGCGAGTCACTGGTCGAGTACTGGGAATACACCCACAAGATTTTTGAATGGCCCGGTGACAAGCAGGCCAATATGATTTTGGATGATGGCGGCGATGCCACACTCTTGTTGCACCTCGGCACAAAGGCTGAGAGCGACATTTCGGTCCTGAATAACCCCGGCTCCGAAGAAGAAGTTGTGCTGTTTGCCGCAATCAAAGCACAGCTCAAAAAAGATCCTAAGTGGTACTCCACACGTTTGGCCCAAATCAAGGGCGTGACCGAGGAAACCACCACAGGCGTGCTGCGTCTTTATCAAATGTCGAAAAAAGGTGAGCTCGCTTTTGCTGCGATTAACGTCAACGACTCCGTCACTAAGTCAAAGTTTGACAACCTGTACGGCTGCCGCGAATCGTTAGTTGACGCCATTAAGCGTGCGACAGACGTCATGATCGCTGGCAAAATTGCAGTGGTTGCAGGCTACGGCGATGTGGGTAAGGGTTCAGCTCAGGCATTGGCTGCCTTGCGCGCCCAAGTTTGGGTCACTGAAGTCGATCCAATCTGCGCACTGCAGGCTGCGATGGAAGGCTTTAAGGTTGTCACCATGGAAGAAGCCGCAGACAAGGCTGATATTTTCGTGACAGCAACAGGCAACTACAATGTCATCACGCGTGCCCACATGGACCGCATGAAGGACCAAGCCATCGTTTGTAACATCGGTCACTTCGACAACGAAATCGATGTCGTCGGTATCGAAGACTTGCAGTGGGAAGAAATCAAGCCACAAGTCGACCACGTGATTTTCCCTAATGGCAAGCGCATCATCTTGCTGGCTAAGGGTCGTCTCGTGAACCTCGGCTGCGGCACAGGCCACCCCTCGTTCGTGATGTCGTCATCGTTTACCAACCAGACGATTGCTCAGATCGAACTGTACTCGCGTAACGAAGAGTACAAGTCAGGTCAGGTCTATGTGTTGCCTAAGCACCTTGACGAAAAAGTCGCACGTCTGCACCTCAAGAAGATTGGTGCAAACTTGACAACCTTGACACCTCAGCAAGCGGCTTACATTAGCGTCAAGCAAGAAGGTCCTTTCAAGGGCGATGCTTACCGCTATTGATTTACTTTGAGTAGTGTTCACCGGAGATTGTCATGACTTTATTGTTAGTCTGGATATTAAATGCGGTGACACTACTCATCGTCGCCTATGTGTTGCCGGGGATTGTGGTCTCCAGCTTCTGGTCGGCGATGCTTGCGGCAGCTGTGCTTGGCTTGATCAATATGTTGGTCAAGCCAATTTTCATTTTATTGACCTTGCCCATCACGATCGTGACGTTGGGTCTGTTTTTACTGGTGATTAACGCGCTGATGTTTTGGCTCGCCGGGTCGATCCTGAAAGGTTTTCAGGTCAATGGCTTTTGGTGGGCGGTCGGCGGTGCGCTGTTTTATAGCGTGATCTCCGGGTTTTTGACGAGTCTGATTAATCGATGAACTCCCTTTTGACGCCGGCGTTTAGCCTAGAGTTTTTTCCTCCACGCGATGCCGCCGCGCAGCAGCGCCTAGTCGATGGTGCCAAACAAATGTTGGTCATCGAACCGCACTACGTCAGCGTGACATTTGGCGCAGGCGGCTCGACGCGTGACGGTACGCTTGATACCGTGCGGACGATGCGCGGCCTCGGCTGTGATGCCGCGCCGCACTTGTCGTGTATTGGATCCACGCGCGATGAGCTTCGTGTCTTGCTACAGCGCTATCGCGAAGAAGGCGTACGTCGCATTGTCGCGTTGCGCGGTGATATGCCTTCGGGCATGGGGGCGAGTGCTGCCGGTGCGCTTCAGTATGCAAGTGACTTGGTTGAATTTATTCGCCACGAGACAGGCGACTGGTTTCATATCGAGGTCGCAGCCTACCCCGAGATGCATCCACAAGCCGCAGGTCCTGAAAAAGACCTCGCGCACTTTATTCACAAGGTACGTGCGGGCGCCAATAGTGCGATTACGCAGTATTTTTTTAATGCCGA
>JBIKOQ010000038.1:0-8593 GCA_044357955.1 Burkholderiaceae bacterium
GGAAAATAGGCGTCTGAGCGCGTCTCTCCACCGGCATCAGCAAAGCTGCCGCGCTCACCCCTAAAATAATCAGACCAACCCCCCAGAGGCGATAGGTCGATTCACCGAGCCCCGTCAGTAACTCAATCCCCGCAAGAGGTGCCCCCACGGCAATTGTCAACAACAAAGACCCCAGCCAATCCAGACGTAATTTGGCATCCCGCACGGGTTTGATCCAAGGAAAATAACGCCAAGTCGTCACAATCCCGATTAAAGCCGCAATTGGTGTCACAAAAAACGCCGCTCGCCATCCCAGCGATTGAGTGATCCACCCGCCTAAAACAGGACCCAGGCCACTTGCTGTGGCAAACGTTAAAGAAGTCAGTAACATCCAACGTATCCGACGACGTGGATCCGGAAAAAGGTCTGCTGGAGCGGCAAAGGTGCTGGCAATCATCATCCCTCCGCCCAATCCCTGAAGCACTCTAAAAGCGATCAATTGCTCCATCGACTGAGATAGACCCCCCAACACAGAGCCAAGCGCAACTAGCGCCATGGAGATCAGCATCAACGGTTTGCGGCCGTAAAGATCTCCTAAGCGACCAAAGATGAGGATGGTGATTGCTGTGGCGAGAAAATAGCCGGTTCCTACCCAAGCATAGAGATCCATACCGCCGAGGGCAGATACGACTTGGGGTAATGAAGTGCTGACGATGGTGGCATCAAAGGCGACGACAATGGCTGAGGCCGCGATGCCGGACATGGCAAAGAGCAATTCCTTTTGCGAGGGAGCAGGTGCATGAGGCGATGCAGAATCTAACTCGATGTTGTGGCCAGCGTTGCGCATTGAAACTTTGATATTGGTAGAATATGCCTTGAAGTATACGGGTTATCACTTAGTGCTCAAGGCGTTCCGCAGACACTCATTTAAGAAAATCTTACATGATCAGTCGTGTTAGAGAAGTTAGATAAGTCTCCACCCAATATAATAGTGATATGTTTTCAACAATATAGAGATATCGAATAATGAAAAATACCATTATTACTGGTATCACAGGTCAAGACGGCGCCTATTTGGCTCAATTGCTTCTTGAAAAGGGTTACCGGGTTTATGGAACCTATCGCAGAACCAGTTCTGTGAATTTTTGGCGCATCGAAGAGCTCGGAATACAAAACCATCCAAATCTTCATTTGGTCGAATACGATTTGACGGATTTAGGTGCGAGTATTGCTTTAGTACAAAAGGTTGAGCCTGATGAAATTTACAACTTAGCTGCCCAAAGCTTCGTAGGTGTATCTTTTGACCAGCCTAGTACTACCGCTCAAATTACTGGCATCGGCGCCCTTAATTTGTTAGAAGCTATCCGTTTGGTCAACCCTAAAATTCGCTTTTACCAAGCAAGCACTTCTGAGATGTTTGGTAAGGTTCAGGCCGTCCCACAAAAAGAAGATACGCCTTTTTATCCTCGCAGTCCTTATGGCGTGGCAAAGCTTTATGCCCACTGGATGACGATTAATTATCGTGAAAGTTACGATATTTTTGGTTGCAGTGGTATTTTGTTTAACCATGAAAGTCCTTTACGTGGTCGTGAGTTTGTCACGCGCAAAATTACCGATAGCGTGGCCAAGATTCAGCTAGGTAAGCTCGACTGCCTTGAGCTGGGCAACCTTGATGCAAAGCGGGACTGGGGTTTCGCAAAAGAATATGTCGAAGGGATGTGGAAAATGCTCCAGGTTGATACGCCGGACACCTATGTCTTGGCGACGAACCGGACTGAAACCGTGCGAGACTTTGTGCGGATGGCTTTCAAGGCTGCAGGTATAACGGTAGACTTCAAAGGAAGTGCTGAAGCAGAAACAGCCATTGATGTGGTCTCAGGTAAGGTCGTCATGCGGATTAATCCAAAATTCTATCGGCTGGCTGAGGTTGAGTTGCTAATCGGAGATCCCGCGCATGCTAAAGCGCAGTTGGGCTGGGAGCCTAAAACCACACTTGAGCAACTTTGCCAGATGATGGTTGAGGCGGATTTGCGTCGAAATCAAGCGGGTTTTTCGTTTTAATGAAAATCTTATTAACGGGATCGGCCGGTTTTACCGGCCGTTTTTTTCAAAAGGCGGCGATCGCCGCTGGGCATGAAATCATTGCATTGGATGCGGATTTGACGGATAAGGCCGCTGTGGCAACGCAGGTGGCTAGCATCGAGCCTGATGCGGTCGTTCATTTGGCTGGAATTAGTTTTGTTGGTCATGCAGATGATGCAGCGTTTTATTCCGTGAACGTCGTGGGAACGACCCATTTACTTTCAGCGCTGGTTGAGCTTCAAAACCCTTTGAAAAAGGTATTGCTTGCCAGCAGTGCTAATGTGTACGGCAATTGTGAGGCCTCTCCTATTAGTGAGCGACAAGAGCCTGCCCCCATGAATCACTATGCAACCAGTAAGCTTGCGATGGAACATATGGCACGCACTTACATAGACCGTTTGCCCATTTTGATCACTCGTCCCTTTAATTACACGGGGCCTGGACAGGCACCTCAATTTTTATTACCCAAGTTAGTCAGTCATTTCGCAACACGTGCTAAATCGATCGAGCTCGGGAATTTAAATGTTGAGCGAGAGTTTAATGATGTGCGGATGGTGTGTGATGCGTATTTGAGTTTACTCAACAAGGGTGAGCCAGGTGAGACATATAACATTTGTTCGGGAAATCCTTTTACCCTTGAGCATGTCCTGAAGGTGCTCACAACATTGACCAACCATCGTCTCCAAGTGGATGTCAATCCCGACTTCGTGCGAGCCAACGAAGTGCATCGCTTGTGCGGAAGCCCAGACAAGCTTCTGCACTGCACGGGTTCTTTGCCCGTTTACAAGCTAGAGGAAACGCTGGCTTGGATGCTTGCATGTCAAAAATAAAAGTTGGGATGGGCGCTACGATCTGGGGACGTGGTCTTGTTCATCATCGCCTCGATGGGATTGGTTATTACACGCAAGAGATTTTCCGTAACTTTGAAAATAAAAATATCCATCTGAATCCGATCGTTTTTGGCAAGCAGGGACCAGAATTATTTGATCATCATCCCGTCATTCGTTTAGATCGTTACAGCGTTTCAACAGCATTGTCTGCCTTGACGGGCTTCCCATTTAGAGGGAGCCGTTCGCTGAACAAGCACATTGATATTTTTCATGCGACAGATCACTGTACGCCAAAACTCAAAGGTGTTCCCGTCGTTGCGACGCTCATGGATGCCATCCCCCTCTCTCACCCACAGTGGGTTAATCAAAACTTACGTGTGTTAAAGAATTGGCTTTGGCAAATCTCTGCGCAATGGGCTGATCACATCATCACGATCTCTGAATTTTCAAGACTCGAGGTCGCCAAACATTTTAGGATACCTGAGTCTCGAATCACGGTGACCCCCTTGGGTGTAGATGAGCGGTATTTTGATAGGCTGTCTGGAAATGCTGCTGAGCATGTCTTGAGTCAGTATGCGTTGCCTGATCAATTTTTTATTTTTATCGGTACACTTCAGCCCCGCAAGAACGTGGAGCGCATTGTGCAAGCGCATGAAATGCTCCCTGCAGCTTTGCGAGCGCAATGTCCTTTGCTGATCGTGGGGCGCAATGGCTGGGGTTGTGACGAGCTTGTAAGCAAGCTCAATACAGGTCAACCCAATGGCCCAGTCCGATGGTTACAAAACATCAATGATTTTGAAAAGCGTGTCATGATGCAGCACGCTACTGCACTCGTGTTTCCGTCATTGTTAGAGGGTTTCGGCTTGCCTGTTTTAGAGGGCTTTGCCAGCCAAACACCTGTGATTACATCGAATACCTCTTCTTTACCTGAAGTAGCAGGAGATGCTGCTTGGACGCTAGATCCAACGAATGTGCACTCAATTGCAGAGGCAATGCAGACTTTAGCGACCGATCAGGCTCTAGCGCGTCATTTTGTACAAAAGGGCTTGGCCCGTGCAAATATGTTCACATGGGATGCTTGCGCAGAGAGAACTTTAAAAGTTTATGAGCAGGTGCTTGGTAAAGCATAAGAAATTTTAGATACGATCAAAAATTGGATATGTAGCGCTGAATGAAGGTCTTGCACGTATATCGTACTTATTTTCCAGATCCTCCCGGGGGGATGCAGGAGGCAATTCGTCAGATTTGTCTTAGTACGCAGCCCTATGGCGTAGAAAATACTCTTTTCACCCTATCACCCAACCCTGAGCCAAGCGTCATTATTCGTCCAGAGGCCAAGGTCGTGCGTTGCCGCTCTTGGGCGGCGCCTGCATCTTGTGATCTAGGTGGTCCGCAGGCATTTACAACCTTTCGCTCCCTCGTTAAGCAGTCTGACGTGGTGCATTACCTTTTTCCATGGCCTTTTGCTGATTTGTTGCATGAGGTCGCACCGAAAAAACCTTCGGTATTGACTTATATCTCTGACATCGTCAGGCAGCAGAGATTGAAGGCGCTGTATGAGCCATTGATGTGGCGAACGTTGAGAGGTATGGATGCCATTGTTTCAAATGTTCCGCACTATGCTGAAACAAGTCCTGTCCTGACGCAAAGAAGCCTGACTGCAAAGATCAGACAAATTCCACTCGGCATTGAAGAAAGCTCTTACCTCATTGAGCCGGACAACAGTATTCTTTCCCGTCTGGAAATAAAAGAGGGGGAGCCTTTCATATTTTTCGTTGGGGTCTTAAGATATTACAAAGGACTTCATATCCTGTTAGAAGCCTGTAAGCATACAAAGGGACGGGTAGTCATTGCAGGCTCTGGTCCTGAGGGCGCCGCTTTGCAGGCACAGGCTAAACGTTTAGGATTGTCAAACGTGACGTTTGTGGGACAAATCAGTGAAGCTGAAAAAGTGGCTTTGCTCAAGGCGTGCAGAGCTTTAGTATTACCTTCACACTTGAGATCTGAAGCGTATGGGATGGTTCTCGTCGAAGCGAGTCTCTATGGCAAGCCGATGATTAGTTGTGAAATTCATACGGGTACTTCATTTATAAATAAGCATTTAAAAACAGGTTTAGTGGTGCCGCCTGAATCACCCACTGATTTAGCGAGTGCGATGAATACTCTTTTAGAGGATGTGTCGGCTGCAGAAGGTTTTGGTCAAGCAGCTCGACAGCGCTATGAAAAGAATTTCTCTGGCCCGGTATTGGGCCAGGCTTATGCGAGACTCTACCGAGAGGTTTTAGAAAATAAGCGTCATTAACGCGACGCATCTGAATGAAGTGTGAATGAGGAGATTTTTTGAAAATCTTGGTGACGGGTGCAAATGGTTTTGTTGGGCGGGTTTTGTGCCCTCTGCTCGAGCAATCTGGATATCAGGTGATTCGGGTGGTGCGCAACGCTGTAGCGTCTGAAGAAAAGAGCGTTGGCAACATCACTGAGAAGACAAACTGGTCATTTGCACTTGAGAACGGTGTGGATGCGGTCGTCCATCTAGCGGCCAAGGTGCCTCTGTCGAGTGCGGTCGCAGGATCCAGCGCGAACGAGACACTCGAAGAGTATTGTCGTGTGAATGCTTGGAGCACAGAGAACTTTGCTCGCCAATGTGCGGCTAAGGGCGTTAAAAGGTTTGTTTTCATTAGTACCGTCAAGATACTCGGAGAAGGCTCTAGTCAACCGTATCAGGCCGATGATCTGGCTATTCCATGCGATGCCTATGCCATCTCTAAATGGGAAGCCGAGCAGTTACTTCAACAGATTGGATCAGCATCCGGCATGGAAGTTGTGATCTTGCGTCCTCCGCTGGTGTACGGGCCTGGCGTGCAGGGCAATTTTTTGAAGATGCTTGATGCGGTCTATCGCCGAAGACCTTTACCATTCGGTTTGGTTAGAAATCGTCGTAGTTTGATCTATGTGGATAATTTAGCTGATGCAATTCGTGTTTGTCTGACACATCCTGCTGCAAATAAAACCTGGATGGTCAGCGATGCTGAGGATGTTTCCACACCTGATTTGATACGAGACTTAGCGGCCACCCTACAGCGCTCAACCCTATTGTTACCCGTGCCTGTGAGCTTGATGATTTGGGCGGGTAAGCTTTTAGGTAAGGGTGACATGGTGTCACGCCTTGTCGGCTCTCTTTCTGTAGACAGCCTGCCAATTCGAACGACATTGTCTTGGTCGCCGCCCTATAGCTTGAAATCTGGATTGAAGAAAACAGTGGAATGGTATTTGCACCAGGGGGTACGTCAATGATGTTGCGCATCATTGATATGGTATTGGCGGCAGTTGGCTTGCTCGTCACTTTGCCATTACTTTTGGTCTTACTTGTTGTTGGCGCGATTGATACGGGCTCTCCGCTTTTTATGCAGATACGAGTGGGTAGATATCAGCGTGGATTTACCTTAATAAAATTTCGCACGATGAAAGTTGACACGCAGTCTGTCGCATCGCATTTAGCGAATCCCGCGGATGTGACCCCAGTTGGAGTTTTTTTGCGTCGGACGAAACTGGATGAGCTCCCTCAGCTTTGGAATGTATTAAAGGGTGATATGAGTCTGGTCGGACCTCGTCCTTGTTTATTTAATCAAACAGAACTCATCAAGGAGCGGGCAGTACGTGGTGTTTTTGAAGTACGCCCTGGCATCACTGGCTTAGCCCAGACGCAGGGTATCGATATGTCAACCCCTATCAGACTGGCTGAAACAGATGCCCGAATGTTAGAGACATTGAATTTAAAATCTTATTTTAAATATATTAGTCAGACATTGACCGGCTCGGGTCGCGGCGATCGCATTAGGATCAAATGAAAACGATTTTCCCTAGGTTGGTCGGTCCTATCCTTGGTTTGCCAAGGACAGCTAAACGCTTCGTCGCACTTTTAGTCGATGCAAGTCTCTGCGTATTGGCGGTGTGGTTGGCTTACTACCTACGTTTGGGTGAGTTTGTCGCGCTGACAGGGAATTTGCTGCTTGCTGCCGGAGCATCTATTGCCATCGCTTTGCCCGTTTTTATATTGTCTGGCTTGTATCGGGCAATTTTTCGATACAGTGGATTGCCTGCTCTTGTTACAGTGGCACGCGCGGTCACTATTTATGGTCTGTTGTATGCCACGCTCTTTACCGCAGTAGGTTTCCCTGAGGTGCCTAGGACCGTAGGGATTATTCAACCCATCCTTCTTCTTTTGCTGGTGGGGGCGTCACGTTCGTTTGCTCGGCTATGGTTGGGCGATCAGTATCAAAATATTTTAAGAAAAGTATCCAGACCTAAGGTTCTTATTTATGGTGCTGGCAGTTCGGGGCGACAGCTTGTTGCAGCGATGGCTAATAGCCATGAAATGCAAGTCGTTGGCTTTTTGGATGACGACAGCAGCGTGCATGGTCGCGTACTGAATGGACAACGTATCTACCGTCCGAGTGATTTGGTGAATTTAGTATCGACTCTGCATGTCACAACCGTATTGTTGGCGATCCCCAATATTGGTCGCAAGCGTAGAAATGAAATTCTAAGTCAAATGCGTGATGTACAGGTCTCGGTCCGCACGTTACCTAGCGTGACAGACCTTGCCCAAGGACGGGTCAGCATCACAGATATCAGAGAATTGGACATTGACGATTTATTAGGCAGAGAACCTGTCGCACCTGATGAAATGCTGCTTGCTAAAACGGTGCGTGACAAAGTGGTATTAGTGACAGGTGCGGGTGGATCCATTGGCAGTGAGCTGTGCCGACAAATCTTGGCACTCAAGCCTCGAAAGTTGTTATTGGTTGAGCAAAGCGAGTTTGGCCTGTATGCGATTCATCAGGAACTCGAAGAGAGATGCATCGATATCGAGACTAGCCTCTTGCCTCTGTTGGCTTCGGTTCAAGATGAGGATCGTATCAAAGAGATTGTGGCGGCCTGGCAGCCTGATACGGTCTTCCATGCAGCCGCATATAAGCATGTACCTTTGGTTGAGCATAATCCTGTCGAAGGAGTCAAAAATAACGTTTTTGGGACACTGCGTGTCGCTCAGGTTGCGGCGGCTTATGGTGTCGGGGATTTTGTATTGATCAGCACAGACAAGGCTGTGCGTCCCACAAATATTATGGGTGCAAGTAAACGTTTGGCAGAAATGGCGCTGCAGGCTATTGCGGCCACGCATCCGGTGACTAAATTTTCTATGGTTCGTTTTGGGAATGTGCTGGACTCATCGGGATCCGTTGTCCCGAAATTTCGTCAGCAGATTCGCGAGGGCACGGCCATCACACTGACGCATCCAGAAATTACGCGCTATTTCATGACCATCCCAGAAGCAGCGCAGTTGGTGATTCAAGCGGGGGCAATGGCGCAAGGTGGAGATGTGTTTGTATTAGACATGGGCCAGTCTGTCAAAATTATGGATTTAGCGCGAAGGATGATTGAACTGTCTGGCCTGACGGTGAGAGATGCGCTCAATCCAGATGGAGATATACCTATTGAAATTACCGGTCTTCGCCCTGGCGAGAAGTTGTTTGAGGAGTTACTGATTGGTGACAATCCACTACAGACCTCTCACCCACGCATTATGCGGGCACAAGACGAGTTTGTTTTATGGCCAGAACTAGAAAGCAAGTTAAAAGAATTAAGCGCCGCGTTAGAGATGAACGACGTGCAACATATACGAGCTGTTTTGGTCCAGCTCG
>JBIKOQ010000403.1:0-2561 GCA_044357955.1 Burkholderiaceae bacterium
GATCAAGGGTTTTGACGAGTTAGGCCTTAAGGGTCAAGAATTACTGCGCTTGATGCGCCAAGGTGTCATTGAATTTGGCACGGTCCCCCTCTCATACTACGCTAGAGAAGTATCGCTTTTTGAGGCGATCGACATCGCAGGACTGGTCCCGAATCAGATGATTGCAAAAGAAACCAGCAATGCATTTTTTCCTGTGCTCAAGCATTATTTGGCAACATCGCATCAGGTAAAGCTTTTGGGTGTTGCTCCTTATGGCGCACAGTTTTTCTATTGTAATGTCGAGATTCGTAGTCTTGCAGATTTGAAAGGTCAAACGATCCGCACCATTACCAGAACGCAAGCTGAGTTAGTCGAAGCACTGGGCGCAAAAAGCACGAGCTTGCCTTTTGCTGAAGTATTAAAGGCACTGGAGTCAAAAAGTATTTCATGCGCGATTGGTGGTGCCTACACGGGTTACACCGCAAAATGGTACCAAGCCTCTACACATCTCTATGCCATGCCTGTTGGCTGGAATCAAGAAGTCCATGCGGTTAATCAAAAGGTATGGGATAGTCTGAATGAGCCCGTACAGAAATTCCTTGAGTCCAACATAGAAATGTTGATTCAACATCTTTGGGCCTTTTCTGAAAAGCTGACTCAACGCGGCATCGATTGCAATACTGGCAGTAAAGGATGTCTTTCAATGCCTCGCGGGCAAATGACATTAGTCACACCATCTAATGCGGATCTTGCGACAATCAAACGCATTTCAACGCAAAAGGTTCTACCTAAGTGGTCTGAACGTTGTGCCGACGCTTGTTTTACTGACTTTAATCAAACGATCGGCAAGCTTCTAAAGAGTAAGTGACGTTCCAAAGAAACAATATTTTTATTTTAATTCGCTAGAGCGCACGTCCCACAACAGTCGAAAACTATCGTGCCTGACCTGGCTGGCGTCTAATCGTTTGGTCATCCACTCACCCGCTTGCTGGGCTGCGTTGAGTGTCGTTGTGTCAATCACCAAATAAGGTTCGAGCACGCGTTGACAAGTGCTCTCAGAGGGAAGCGGAGTGGAAAGATCTGGATCAGGCGCAAGGAGGCGTACAGCGATGATGCCTGTCATCGCTTCACGCATTTCTTCCACGAGCTCAAGCGCCTGCTGAGCCTGTTTGAGTTGCCCAAGGCAGATCAAGCTCAGGGCGCCACCGATGCCAGCACCTGCGATCTCTGTCACGGCATTCACGCGTCTATTTGTGTTGTGCATGGCAGTAAAATTTCTCACCGACCAAGCCGTCTGATTTTCAAAGGCTTTACGGTAAGGCTCGCTTCTGAACACATGAAGCGTATCGGTACGATACAAGGCTAGATAAGGACGTGTGGCCGTCTCTGAATGATAACGACGTGACCATTGGAAACCTAAGATCGAAGCACGTTCTTGCATGTGCTCTGTGTCGTACCATTGATTAAAGTCAGCCTCTTTTTCTGCGGCAATATCTGTCCAGATCAGAAGCTCGCCCATTGCATCCAGGGACTGTTGAATCGCAACTGTTTGAGTCATGGTGATGATTTAACCTTTTGCACGTATGATTTTCTTGACTTGAGGGACATGTCGGATAGAACGAAAGACTTGCGCAAGATGCCGTCGACTGTCGACCTGCACAGTGAGGTTGAGAACAACGGTTGCCATCGCATCGTCATGCATCGTGACATGAATAATATTTGAGTCAGCCTGAGCCACCTCAGCGGCAATACGGCTTAGGACGCCACGCTCATTTTTAGCAATAATATCGATACGCGCAGAAAGGTGCTTAGCCGTTTCTTGATCCCACGCGACGTCCACCCAACGTTCTGGTTCTTTGAGACGTGCGCGTAGCGCGACTGGACATTCGGCCGTATGGACCACGAGGCCATGCCCTACTCGAATGCCAGCAATAATTTGATCGCCAGGAAGAGGGCCACAACAGGGTGCTAATTGAACGCCTTGTCCTTCGTTTCCATGGATTTGAATCGGCGTGAGCTTTGCCGATGTCATCTCATCATCCGCAGCGGCAGTGGTTGCGATCAAGGGATGGTCGGGCGCAAAGCGTCGAGCGACCACGGCAGCTAGGCGTTTGCCGAGTCCGATGTCTGCGAGAATCTCTTCACGAGACTTCGCTCCGCTTGAGCGAGCGAGTTTCTCCCAGATCGGGTCTTCACTCGCAGGAAGATTTAATTTAAGGTCATTTAAGGCTTGGGTCAGCATCCGTTCACCGAATGCTGCAGACTCATCGTACTGAACGGTTCGAAGGTAGTGTCTGATTTCTGACCGTGCACGTCCCGTACGCGCGTAATTTAGCCACTGGGCACTCGGGCGAGAAGTTTGAGAGGTGGTAATGGCGACTGAGTCGCCATTCGCGAGCTCCGTCCGTAGTGGAACCTCTTCGCCATTGACTTGACAAGCGGCGGCATGATTGCCGACATCAGTATGAATCGAATAAGCAAAATCAACGGCCGTCGCACCACGGGGCAAGGAAACAATTTTTCCTTTGGGTGTAAAGACGTAAACAGCATCTGGAAAGAGGTCGACCTTGACATGTTCAAGA
>JBIKOQ010000405.1:0-2558 GCA_044357955.1 Burkholderiaceae bacterium
CGAAGCAAAGGCTGCGATCCACGCATTCAGTCATCAACTGGCGCGCATCCATCTGGTCAGAAATCATGAGCCACAGCGCGACCAACAATCATCCGTTCTTCTGGGTTTGCAAGCAAGTCAAGATTTGCAATGCATCGCAGCACCCAACAAGCAGATCCAAGACGAAAAATCTGTCATGATTGCCCTAGCCGATCAACCGCTCATGGGTGCAAACGACTATCGGGCGTGCATCCGCTTCTTTCATGATCGAACGACAGGCCGATCGATCATCTACCCAGTTGTCGCTAAAAGTCGAGGCAATCCCGTTGTTCTGAGCGGTGATACGGTGCGACATGTTTTAGAAAGCGGTCAGAGTTGTAAAGCTTTTATCGATGCGCATCCCGAGCAGGTCCAGCACTTTATCTCCGATAACGATCACTACATCGTTGATATTGATGCGCCATGTGATCTGCAGACATTTCAACAGCGCACTGGGCTCACTTTAATTGCCCCTCAGTCGTTTTAACCTTGAGACGAGGCGCCAGCCAAATCACGCCGGCCGTCACCACAAACATCATCGCCACAAAAAGCATTATTTCATTCGTTGCCAGCATGACGCTTTGACGTTGCAACAGCTCTCCCATGTAGATAAGCGCCGCCTCTCTCTCCATCCCTTGCGCGAGTAATTGAGACATCATGATGTTGTCCGTATCTAACAACATCACATTTTCAGCATGATGAACAATGGCGCGGTGGTCCCACACTGTCGTGACCGTGGACACGGCAAACGCGGCTGACACTGCTCTAAAGAAACTGACTAAGCCAGCCGCGGAAGCGGTCTCCTCGAGGTTCACACTCCCTAGAGCCAAACCTGTAGAGGAAATAAAAAACATCGGCATGCCAAGCCCCATGATCATGAGTGGAAAGACAATATCCCAGTACGTCATATCCGTATTGCTAAACATTCGCAATCCAGTCACGAGTGCCAGCCATAAAGCACCCGCACTGATTAGCCGACGACGATCCACGCGACTGGCAAACTTTGCTACCAGTGGTGCTATACATATGGAAAATAATGCAGTCCAAGCGGTGGTGTAACCCGACTGGCTAGGGGTGTAGAGCATATTGGTTTGTAGCCATAGCGGGGTCAGAACATTTAACGCAAAAAAACACGCATACCCCAAACTCATCGTCAAGACCGCCACCGCAAAACCGCGATGCCTGAATACCCTCAAATTGACAATAGGATGCTCATGGGTCAACTCCCAGATTAAAAACACAGCAAAGCCGACAATGGCCACTAAGGAAAGCATGACTATTTCAGTGGAGGCGAACCAGTCCAAATCCTTACCCAAATCAAGCATGAGTTGCAAAGAGCCGACCCAAATCACTAATAAGCACAGGCCCACCACATCCATAGGAACGCGTTTGAGACTCAGCTCGTATCGACCCAACAACTTGGCCCCAAAAAAACAGCCAAGCAACACCAATGGTAAGTTGATATAAAAAATCCAAGGCCAAGAAAGATTGTCACAAAGCACACCTCCCAAAATGGGGCCAATAATCGGTGCAATCAACGTTGTCATCGCCCAGATCATGATGGCGAGCCCTGCCTTTTCTGGGGGAAATATTCTTAACAATAAGGTTTGGGATAGGGGCATCAAAGGGCCGCCTGCAAGTCCTTGGAGCGTTCTAGCAAAAACCAGCATTTCTAACGAGGTGGCCAAGCCACAAAAAGCGGACATCACACCGAACAGTCCCATCGCCCAAATAAACGCACGCACTGCGCCAAAGCGCGCGGCAAGCCAGCCCGTCAAAGGGACAATGATCGCCTCGGCCACTGCATAAGAGGAAATGACCCAAGTGCCCTGATTGACCGTGACCCCAAGACTACCCGAAATCGTTGGAATGGAAACATTGGCGATCGTCATGTCTAGAACGGACATGAAATTGGCACTCGCAATTAGAAACGCAGCAAACCAAAGTCTGCCTCCCTTGAGCGGCTCCATACTTTCGAGATTGGACTTGTGCGTCAACATCCACCCGCCTAGGGTCTTTCTAAATGGATACGCACTGTCATCGACAGACCCACCCCAAGGGGGTGAGCCTGAAGCTGCGCTGGATCCAACGCGATACGAACGGGCACGCGTTGAACGACTTTAATCCAATTACCCGTCGCATTTTGAGCGGGGATGACGGCAAAAGAAGCACCAGATCCCCCCGAAAATCCCGTCACCGTGCCATGATATTTGACTGTATTTCCATACCAGTCTGAGGTGACTTCAACAGACTGACCCACACGGACTTTGTTGAGTTGTACTTCTTTGAAATTTGCATTCACATACATGCGTTCAGTGGGTACGATAGCCAGCAAGGTTGTCCCTGCTTGCACCCGCTGACCAAGCTGCACCTGTCGCTTGGCCACGACACCTGAGATTGGAGCGCGTATGACCGTACGCTCTAGGTTCAGCTGTGCCTGTTCTTTGCGAGCTTGCGCCAACTGAACTTCGGGATGTGCTGGCACGCTGGTGTTTGCGATGAGCGCTTGGTTGATACGTCGCGCACCTTGTGCACTCTCA
>JBIKOQ010000404.1:0-2558 GCA_044357955.1 Burkholderiaceae bacterium
CTCAAGGAGCAAGCATGAACGAGACTCTGACGCTCGCCATGCTCTGGACCGACTGGTTCAACTTGTTCAAGCATTTCGCTTCGATATCAGTCGCTTCAGTGGGTGGCCCCCTCGTACTCCTGCCTGAAATCCATCATTTTCTTGTAGATAAGCAAAATTGGCTCACCGATGCACAGTTCAGTGCGTCGATCGTTATTGCGCAAGCATCACCTGGACCGAATGTAATGTTCGTCGCGTTAATGGGATGGAACATCGGCCTGAATGCGGGTGGTTTTGGCTGGGCCGCTTTTTCCGCATTGATTTGTATGGCTGGCATTTTGTTACCGAGTTCGGTGTTGATTTTCTTTACCGCGCGTTGGGTACAAAAAAATCAAGATCTTCGGGCGGTACGCGCTTTTAAACTTGGTCTTAGTCCAGTTGTCATTTCCATGATGGTCGCTGCCGGTTGGTTGTTGGCGACGGCAAATACAGAGGGTGTGCGTGACTGGCCGCTCTGGTTATTAGCCGCGGCGACTGCCGCCATTGTTTATCGTACCAAGGTGCACATGCTGTTATTGCTCGCAATCGGTGCAGTGTTGGGTGCGAGTGGTTTGCTAGTGGGTGTTTGATCGTCCTATCCCAGGAGGATACGCAGGCGCTCAAAGACCTCTGGACTCATGTCTGCAGGTTGAGTGACCAACGCGCTCGACAGCGCATGATGCGCTTCTGAGTCGGGTTGCTCTTTCCCTAATAGAGCAATTGCTTGAATCAATATTTTTTGAGCTGTTTCAGCATTTTTCATCAAGTTCGCGATTGCCGACTCTGCGGTCACGTTGGCTTCCCGAGGGTGCCAGCAATCAAAGTCTGTCACCATGGCTAAGCTTGCATAGGCGATTTGGGCTTCTCGTGCTAGTTTTGCCTCGGGCATATTGGTCATGCCAATCACGCTCGCTCCCATCGATCGATACCAGTTTGACTCCGCGATCGATGAAAATTGTGGCCCCTCGATGCAAACATAAGTTCCCCCACGATGCAAAAGGGGTTGCTCACTCGATTGTGTTTGGCCGCCACTATTGACCCATGCGCGCGCCAAAATATTGGTCAGCTTGGCGCATATGGGGTCTGCCATCGAGACATGGGCGACTGCGCCAACACCAAAAAATGTACTTTCACGTTTTTTGGTCAAATCGATAAATTGATCAGGCAGTACCATATCGAGTGGACGATAATCTTCGCGTAATGAGCCCACCGCGGAGACGGATAATAGGTATTTGACGCCAAGCTGTTTAAAGGCATGGATGTTGGCGCGGAAGGGTAGCTCGGAGGGGAGGAGTTTGTGCCCGCGTCCGTGTCTGGCCAGAAATGCAACCGGTACATTGCCGACTTTTCCTGTCATGAGCGCGTCGGAAGGTGTACCAAAAGGTGTATTTAGCCTATGCTCGACGGGATCTTCAAGTGCCTCCATATGATAGAGACCACTGCCACCAATCACACCAATGATGGGCTGTTGCATGATTAACCTCACTTTTTTCAATCTTTTCAGGAAGACCGTACAGATTTTTTAACACTATGATGAGGGAAGTGTAAGAGATCCATGGACGTTTACGACTATACAGATAGAAATCAAAAGTAAGTGCGGTAAACGACCCGCAAGCGGGGGAGTGTCATGAAACGTTTAGTCTTGGTAGGAGGTGGGCATGCCCATCTTTCTGTTCTTGAAAATCTCGCCCACGCATCCATAGCGGGAACGGAGGTGGTACTGATCACGCCGAATCGTTATCAAAATTACTCTGGTATGTTGCCGGGCTGGATTGCCGGGCACTATACCCGCGAGCAGAGTAGGGTGGATTTGCAGCCCCTGGTTCGGGCTTCCGGTGTCCGGATGATCGAGGCCCGTGTGACGGCGATGTCTGCTGACACGCGTGCGTTGACCTTGGAGGATGGTCAGCAGGTGACCTACGATTGGCTGTCGTTGGATGTGGGCAGTGAAACACAAACCGAAGATCTCTCAGCACTCGGTGTGCGCTTGTTGCCTGTCAAACCGCTGGATGATTTTTTTGATCAATGGCCGGAGATTCAAAAAAAGGCTATTCATCAAAAGGATTATGCTCTGGTCGTCATTGGTGGCGGTGCAGCGGGTGTGGAGCTTGCGTTTGCCGCGCAGTACGCGCTCAAGCGAGCGGGCGCGCAGGAGCATGTGACGCTTGTGGTTTCGCCAGATGGCATGCTCAAAGGGCATCATGACTCGGTGCGTCGTCGTGTGCAGGCTTATACGCGCAAAGTGGGTATTGTGTTGTATCAGCAAGCTGCCACGGGGGTAGTCGACGGCTTACAATTTTCCGATGGTCATCGCATCTATGCAGATCAGGTCATCGCCGCGACGGGAGCAAAACCTTTGCCGTGGTTGCGACAATCGGGGCTATCGCTCAACGAACAAGGCTATATTTTAGTGGATGCCTGTCATCGCACGCAGTCCCATCCAGAAGTCTTTGCAGTGGGAGATACCTGCGCGCGAACGGATGTCCCCATGGCGCGTTCTGGTGTGCATGCGGTCAAGGTGGGTCCTGTGCTTGCAGAGA
>JBIKOQ010000406.1:0-2557 GCA_044357955.1 Burkholderiaceae bacterium
CTTGAATCAGCGATTGAAAAAATGCGCCTTGGCGAGTCTAGAGATGGACAAGCTGAGCGTGAAAAAAACACCGTTTTACCTTTGATGAGTAAGGTATTTTATTTTCCTGACACTCAATTTATTTATTTAGTGAACGGTGAGCCTGTCATCGCATTTTGGGGGTTTCATACACAAGGGGCGGGATTGCCTGCGGATCCTTTTATATCCCTTCGTCCTCTCCCTCCAGTGACCGCAGCCCCGACGGTCGCTGCACCGAATGAACCGGTTCGTCGGTCTTGGTGGTGGTGGTTATTGCTACTTCTGCTACTTTTATTACTCTTGTTTTTTTTGATACGAAGTTGTGCGCCTGTCACGACGCCAACATCTGCATCTTTACCCGGCCTTCCGACACAAACTGTCAAGCCACCGGCACTGCCCGGTCAGTCTGCGGTCCCTGTTGATTCTTCGGTGAGACAGACGCCAGATGGTTGGATTGATCGTGGGGTGTCGACGGTGCGTCGTTGGTGGTCGGGAAGTGGTCCTGCTGTTGGAGGGAGCGTCCCAGCGACCGGCGCCGACATGACCTCACGAAATGAAGCCACAGGTTCGGCCACTCCGGATGTTTCCGCTCCCGTTGCACAATCGTCCACACCAGAGACATCAACGGCTGAGCCACCTTCTGCGCCAGCTGTCCCGCCACTGACGCCTCCCCAAACTCCATCTCAAGATTCCCCACAAGATTCTCCACAGTCTTCTCAACAAGTTACCCCACCACCCTCGACAACGCCGCCGGACCTTGCTGGTGCTCAACCTGGCTCTGGAAATGCTCCTGTCGCGCAGCCTCCCGGCCTTCCAATGACAATTCCTCAGCAGGCTATCAACGCGGGTGATACGCGTTTCCTTGATGGAAAGTGGTCTGCAGGGACGGGGATTCAAGATGCCAAGACGGGTAAGCCCTTGCGAATCGAATATGACTTCAGTCAGGGTAAAGGGCAGGGCAAGGTGACCATTCGCCGCGCCGATGGTTCTCAATGCGTGGGTGCCGTAAGCGCCCAAATGCAAGGGAATAGTTTGCAAATGAACGATCGCGGTGTAGCGACATGCTCGGATGGTGGATCCATTGCGTTGCCTAAAGTAACCTGTACCCCACAGCCTAACGGCCAAGCAAACTGTCAGGGCCGTTATGACAACGGTGCAACATTTCCCGTGTCCATGCGACACGCACCCAAATAGCAGGACGCGACGCTATGCTGTCAGAAATCACTTCTTATGAAGATCAGACCACATTGATCATGGGAAGCGGCATCCAGTTTTTGGATTTTGCCGCAAGCTTCATTGTTAAAGGTCAGTCTGGAGAGTTTGCCAAGCTTGGAGAGGCAGGGCCGCTAGGTCGTTTGCAAGAAGACGAAAGAACAGGAAAACTGCATTTCTCGTTTGATGATAAAAAATCTCCCGTCACCTCTCGCTTGGATGTCAGTCTTGATCAGTCGCTCAAACTGTTTTCCGACGTTTGGCTACCCGTTCCTTATTTCAGGTTTAGTCCACCTTCTCGCTTCGAAGAGGGGCCCTCTAATTGGGCACGTGTTCGCATCACAGAAATCGCTGCGGGAACTGATCCAGAGGGAAATACGCATCGCATCACATTTGCTTTCGATACCAAGGTGTTATCGAACCGAAGCGATACGTCGTATATGGGTCCTTCTGTCGATGATGTTAAAGCGGGTACCAGCTTTGCCTTTGCACATCGCTCGCATGAGATGGGTTGGTTTCTTGACCAACAATGGATCGATGCATGGTTGCGCGAGTTGTTTGCTGAACTCGCGCGCCCCAGACTGAAAAAAGATGCTGAGGATATTCGCATTGAATCCGGCGAGTTGCAGCATCAAGCGCATTATCTGAACATCCTGCATTTGCTCGGAACGCAGCTGAGCTTGCCTGAAATCAAGGTGATCTCAAATGCGCCAAACGATCTTTACAAACCCATTCCGGTCGATCTTGTTCTAGATATCGGCAACTCTCGCAGTTGTGGCATTCTGATCGAGGATCATCCACAAGAAAGTGATGGTTTACGAAGACGTTATGAGTTGGAGTTGAGAGACTTAACCAAGCCTGAATGTGTCTACGTCGAACCCTTTGGGAGCCGCGTTGAGTTTTCGCAAGCTTCATTCGGTAAAGATCATTTTTCTGTTCAAAGTGGTCGTAATGATGCTTTCTTGTGGCCAACGATTGCGCGTGTTGGGCATGAAGCTGGACGATTGGCGAGTTTGAGGCGAGGGACTGAGGGCGCGACGGGTCTTTCGAGTCCCAAGCGTTATCTTTGGGATCAGGAAAGTTTTGAACCTGGCTGGCGCTTTAACACGTCATATGTCAAGACAGAAGCTGAACCACATGCGACTGCAGCACCTGTTTCACGGTTGATCAATGAGATGGGTGAGGCGCTCTATACCCTGGATCCCGAAGATCGTATGCCGGTTTTTCATCCTCATTATTCTCGAAGTTCGCTCATGACATTCATGCTGTGTGAAGTACTCGCACAGGCGCTCGCTCAAATCAATAGTCCTGCGCAGCGTTTGCGTCA
>JBIKOQ010000407.1:0-2549 GCA_044357955.1 Burkholderiaceae bacterium
CTCGTCCGGGTAGGTAATAGATGTTCATGAGAAATATTAGCGCTTGCTATGGGATGACTTCGCGATCCTCAATTAAAAAAACCACCCGAAGGTGGTTTTGAATTCCGTAAAAAATAAATCAATGGCGATGAAAATTCTTGATCGCTGAATTTGCCAAGTCCTTATGCATTGTGGGATCAATCGCAGTTATTTGTTCTATAAATTTCGTAAGATCAATCTTCTTGCCGCCCAGCCATGTCCCTTTGACTTTCACTTTCTCGACAATCTCGTTTGGCTTCACAGCAGTAATGTCGGCCGAGAGCTCTACTAAATCAGCATACTTACCGACTTCAAGCGAACCAATGTCTTTGTCGCGTTTGAGTTGATAGGCGCCATTGATCGTCGATGCTTTAAGCGCATCATCTAGGGATACCGCCTGATTGGGACCATGAACCTTGCCCGAATTAGTGGTGCGTGTCACCATGTGCTGAATGTTTCTTAAAGTATCTGGAGGAGATACCGAGCCATCATTATGAAATGTGGTGCGCGTTTTCATTTTCATCGCATCACCCACGCGCTGCCATTGAGACCCGTATTGAGACGCAAACATCGTTCCGTCTAAGAGATCACCCCAGTAAATGTACTGAAATGGCGCCATTGAAACAGTGACCCCAAGACGTTCTGCGCGCTGAAATTGATCTGCCCGTGCAGCACCTAAATGCTCAACACGCCAGCGGTGATCGGTGCCAATCAGCTTATATTTATTTAAAGCATTTTCATAGGCGTCGAGCACTACATCAAACCCAACGTCGCCATTGTTATGAAACGCCATCTGATAGCCCATAGGCGCGTATTGATCGAGCATTTGGTCGAGTTGACCGCGCGTGTAATTCATGCCCTTTTCGAACAGTGGTCCCAAAAGAATATTCGCCTGTCTGGTTCGGGCGTTATCTAAATAACCAAAACTCTGTGCAACAGTACCCAGCCATGGGCTTCCATCCGCCCACAGCTTGATGCCATTTTTACGGACCATGCTGGCATTAGGCCAGGACACTTTCGCGGCGGCATCCTGCTCAATGGCCATGTGATAGACATGCATCCTTAAGGGGCTGTCCGGAACGGAGGCTAAGGCCTCGTAACCCTTATACATGCCTGTGTTGTAGGTGTGCTCCGATGTCGCGGTGATACCCATCGAGGCCATGTAGGCATACCACTTTGCACTGGAGAGCAAAATGTGGGGGACTGCTTTGGGAAGGATGGGGCCAACCACTGCCATTAAGGCAGCCGATTCATTGGCAACGCCATTGGAGGTACCGTCTGGCAATCGACCATAGTTGCCGCCCACTGGGTTGGCAGGCGGTTTGTCATCTTTCCAACCTAAAATTTTGACGACTGCAGTGTTGAAGTAAACCGCATGTCCAGAATTATCAATCACGATGATTGCACGACCGCTTGGCGTTAATTTATCCAGGATGTCCCGTGTAGGCAGAGGAGCCTCTTGCAATAATCTGTCTAGGCCATTGAATACCAAAGGCCTGCCGGCTGGAGCTTCTGCGTCCGCCTTTTTAATGGTTGCTTGGACATCTGCCCAGGTTTTTGCGCCAACGTAGGGTGCGATCCAATAGGCAGGTGCTTGTGTCGTAATGCCCGAGAGAATGGGGTGATTGTGCGGATCAATAAAACCGGGCATGAGTACGGTAGAGCCTAAATCCTGTACTTTTGCGTTGGGTGCACTGGCACGCACATTCTGGAGCGACCCAATCGCAGTAATCTTTTTTGTCACGGTATCAAAGGCAATGGCCTCAGCACGTGGATTCTTCTCGTCCATCGTAATAATGGTTGAAGCCTTCAAAATCTGTATTTCTGCTAAAGCGACATTAGACAGGCAGTACAGCGAAACAATGGGCAGAGTCTTGAGGATTGATTTGTAGTTCATATCGATTCCAATGGACGATAAAGCGGTTTTACCAAAGCGTCTGGGAGCGCTAAAAGCAAGCGTGATAATAAAACATAGCAAAATCCGCTTTCTAAACCCTACCAATCCCTACATTACAGTGCTGCGTGGACTTTGCCGATCGTCAGCAACACTGCTTTTGCTCGGGGCAAAAAGGAATCGATTTCGGTGTATTCGTCTGGGGTATGGAATTTACCGCCCACTGGGCCGGTCCCGCATAGCGTGATCGCGCCAAGGCTGGAGGTCACTCCCGAGTCCGCGCACCCGCCGCTAAATTCCTGATCGGTTCGATGTCCGATATCCTTGAGCGTGTCCCGATACAACTCAAAGAGTTTCTGCGAAGCTGCAGTTGGAACGAACGGCTTAAATTCACCTATGACGCTGAGCTTGGCCAGGGTGCCGGTGATGAAGTTTTTGTTACAAATGCACTGGATTCGGCTCATGACGTGCTCGCGCTGTGCCAGATCTTTGACTCGCACGTCGATAGCGGCTTTGGCGGAAGGCGCGGAGGTATTGACAGACTGGCCGCCTGAAATCAGCCCAACACTGACAGTCAAGCCTTCATCAATGTCTGTGAGCTTGTCGAGCTCAACGATTTTGTTTGCGATCTCTGAAA
>JBIKOQ010000408.1:0-2536 GCA_044357955.1 Burkholderiaceae bacterium
GTAATAGTCTGTCGTTTTATACAGAACTTCGGCTGTTTCAGACATCACTATATATCCATGTGCAAAACCAGCCGGAATCCAAAGCTGTCGCTTGTTTTCCGCAGAAAGGATCTCTCCACACCATTGCCCAAAAGTCTTGGAAGAAAGACGTACATCAACAGCGACATCGAACACTGCACCTTGACTCACCCTGACGAGTTTGCCCTGAGGCTGTTCTATTTGATAATGTAAGCCACGTAAAACGTTTTTCGCTGAGCGTGAGTGATTGTCCTGAACAAAAGTGATTTCTTGTCCCATCAAATGATTGAACGTTTTTTGGTTAAAACTTTCAAAGAAAAATCCTCGTTCGTCACCAAACACTTTAGGCTCAAGCAAAACTACATCAGGAATAGACAGTGGTGTCGCAATCATCAGAAGACTTGTTCGTTTAAAAGGTTGAGTAGATATTTGCCATATGCTGTTTTTTTCAGCGGCTGGGCAAGTTGCTTGAGTGCTGCGGCGTCAATCCAGCCTTTGCGATAGGCGATTTCCTCTGGGCAGGAGACTTTGAGGCCTTGCCTGCGTTCGATCGTAGCGATGAACTGGCTCGCTTCCAGTAGCGACTCATGTGTGCCTGTGTCTAGCCAGGCGTAGCCACGTCCCATGATTTCTACGTTCAGTGCATGCTTTTCGAGATACAGGCGATTGAGGTCTGTGATTTCGAGTTCGCCCCTTGGTGAGGGCTTGAGTGACTTGGCAAGTTGTACGGCCTGCTGATCGTAGAAATAGAGGCCTGTGACGGCATAGCTTGATTTGGGTTTGCTAGGTTTTTCCTCGAGCGATAAGACCTTGCCTGTAGGGTCAAACTCTGCCACACCGTAGCGCTCTGGATCATCAACATGATAAGCAAAGATACTTGCGCCTGTCTTCTTTTTAGTAGCGTTGGCCAGGAGTTGATCTAGCTTGTGACCGTAAAATATATTGTCACCGAGGACGAGTGCGCAAGAGCCGCCATTGATAAAGCGTTCGCCAATGATCAGGGCTTGGGCCAGACCGTCGGGTGAGGGTTGCACGGCGTACTGGATATCTAGGCCCCATTGTTTGCCAGAGCCAAGGAGTTGTTCAAACCTTGGGGTGTCTTGAGGGGTTGAGATGATCAGGATTTCTCTGATCCCTGCGAGCATCAGAGTGCTCAGGGGATAAAAGATCATCGGCTTGTCAAAAACGGGGAGCAATTGTTTACTGATGACCTGTGTGGCTGGGTAGAGTCGTGTGCCAGAGCCGCCCGCGAGGATGATGCCTTTACGTGTCATCGCTATTCTTTTTTAAATTGAGTTAAGGAAAATAGGGAGTGGGTCGAATGCAGGTGTTATTTGATCAGCCTATTTATCCATTGCGAGTTGTCGAGATACCAGCGCACGGTTTTCTCAATGCCGGTTTCGAAGGTTTCTTCGGGCTTCCAGCCTAGTTCGCGCTCGATCTTGCGGGCATCTATGGCGTAGCGTCGGTCATGTCCTAGACGATCTTTAACAAAGGTAATCTGGTCGGCGTAGAGCGTGCCATCGGCTTTCGGCCGCAGCTGATCGAGTCGACGACAAATAGTTTTCACGACATCGAGGTTAGCTTTTTCATTCCAACCACCGATGTTGTAGGTTTCGCCCACACGTCCTGATTCGAGTACGCGCGTGATCGCCTTGCAATGGTCTTTGACATAAAGCCAATCACGCACTTGCTGACCATCACCATAGATAGGTAATGGCTTGCCGTTCAGTGCGTTCAGGATCACCAGGGGAATCAGCTTTTCTGGAAAATGAAACGGACCGTAGTTGTTGCTACAGTTGGTTGTCAAGACGGGTAAGCCGTAGGTGTGGTGCCAAGCTCTGACGAGGTGATCCGAGGAGGCTTTGCTGGCCGCGTAGGGGCTGTTCGGTTCGAAAGGATTCGTCTCTGCAAAAGGAGGATCTTCGGCTGAAAGGGTACCGTAGACCTCGTCGGTCGAGACATGCAGAAAACGAAACGCTTTTTTTTCTGCCTCGGGAAGGGTAGACCAATACGCACGCACCGACTCCAGCAGGTTAAAGGTGCCGAGTACGTTGGTCTGGATGAAGTCGCTCGGTCCGTGGATCGAGCGATCGACGTGGGACTCAGCAGCAAAATTCAGTACAGCGCGCGGCTTGTATTTTGCCAAGAGGACGTCGACCACTGAGCGATCGCCAATATCGCCCTGTACAAAGATATGACGCGCGTCCTGAGCGAGCGCAGATAAATTATCCAGATTGCCTGCGTAGGTGAGCTTGTCCAGATTGACGACAGGCTCATCATGGCCTTCGAGCCAGGTATGAACGAAATTACTGCCGATAAAGCCGGCGCAGCCAGTGACGAGGATCATTGAGGGCGAGTTTTTTATCTGTTATGTGTGAAAGTGCAAGTAACTATGCCATCAGGCCTAAGAGCTGACTTTATCCGATCTACTTAAGTTGATAAATTAAATGCGTGTTTTATTGTAAGATGTCCAACATCTAAAATTCGCAATGTAGATTGTATTAAAGTCTGCAAT
>JBIKOQ010000409.1:0-2534 GCA_044357955.1 Burkholderiaceae bacterium
CACAGAAATACTTTGGATCACACCCGCCTGCGCACTCGGGATCTCCATCGAAGCCTTATCGGACTCGACAGTGATTAAACCTTGATCTGCCTTGACTGCGTCTCCGACTTTGACGAGGAGCTCAATGACTTCAACAGTATCGAAATCACCAATATCGGGAACGACCACATCGATTGGATTGCTCATGGCAACTCCTTAAAGCGCAATACGGCGGAAGTCCGCCAAGAGGCTGCCAAGGTAGGCATTGAAACGGGCAGCTGCCGCGCCATCGATCACACGATGATCATAGGAGAGCGAAAGCGGCAAGGTCAGCTGTGGCACAAAGGCCTGTCCGTCCCAGACCGGCTTCATATAAGAGCGGGATACGCCCAAGATCGCAAGCTCGGGCGCATTAATAATAGGAGTGAAATGGGTGCCACCAATGCCACCAAGTGAGGAAATGGAGAAGCAGCCACCCTGCATTTCACCGGGTGAAAGCTTTCCGTCGCGGGCTTTTTTAGCAAGCTCGCTGCTCTCATTGGCGAGCTCGATGATGCCTTTTTTATCCGCATCGCGAATGACAGGCACCACAAGTCCATTGGGAGTGTCCGCTGCGAAGCCAATATGAAAATATTGCTTCATGATCAGCTGATCGCCATCAATGGAGGCATTGAATTCGGGGAATTTTTTAAGGGCCGCCACACACGCTTTGATCAAAAACGCGAGCATCGTGACCTTGACACCGGACTTTTCGTTTTCTTTGTTGAGTGTGACGCGCAAGGCTTCGAGTTCAGTGATGTTGGCTTCGTCATTATTCGTGACGTGCGGAATCATGACCCAATTGCGGTGCAGATTTGCACCGGAAATTTTCTTGATGCGAGAAAGCGGTTTAGGCGTGACTTCGCCAAATTTGGTGAAGTCGATCTTGGGCCAGGGCAACAGGTCGAGCCCCCCCATGGAGACGCCACTGGAAGCGCCGCTCGATGCACCTGATCCTCCCGCTGCACCGGCCAAGGCCTGTTTCACGAAATTCTGCACATCTTCTTGGAGGATACGTTGCTTGTTGCCCGTACCTGTCACAAGATTCAAATCAACGCCCAATTCACGGGCAAATTTGCGCACTGACGGTGAGGCATGCGCCATACCCGCTGTGGATACGGGCATTTCCAGCTTGCCTGCTGCAGGCGCGCTGGACTGTGTAGTCGCCGGCGCGGGGACCGCCACCGACACGCTAGCGGCGGACGCGGCTGCAGAAGCGGGTGCAGGTGCAGAAGCGGCGACAGGTGCAGGTGAAGGTACAGCGGCAGGTGCAACTGCGGGCGCGGCTGCGGCTGTGGCTGCGGGTGCAGGCGCAGCGCCTGCGGCAGCGGCTTCAACGTGCATCATCACGCTGCCCTGCTTGACCTTGTCGCCCACCTTGACTTCGATGGACTTGACCACACCACCGATCGAGGTGGGGATCTCCATCGAGGCCTTGTCGGACTCGACGGTAATCATGCTTTGTTCTGGTTTAACGGTATCGCCGACTTTGATCAGGATCTCGATGACCTCGACGGTATCGAAATCCCCGATGTCCGGAACTTGAATAGCTGTGACGTTGCTCATGTCAGGTCTCTTTATCAGGCGTATTGAGGATTGGCTTTGTTGGGATTGATGCCATATTTCTTGATGGCAGCCGCCACTTGGCTCACCGGCACCTTGCCATCGTCGGCCAACGCGCGCAACGTGGCCAACACGACAAAGTGACGATCGACTTCGAAATGCTCGCGCAACTTGGAACGGAAATCCGAGCGCCCAAAACCATCTGTTCCGAGGACTTTATAGTCGCGACCACGCGGCATGAAGGGACGGACCTGATCGGCGAACAATTTCATGTAATCCGTTGAGGCAATGATCGGACCTTCGGTCTTTTCGAGCAGGCTTGAGACAAAAGGTGTTTGAGGCTTGCCGGTTGGATGCAACATATTGTGACGTTCGCAATCCAAACCATCGCGACGCAACTCCGTAAAGCTCGTCACGCTCCAGATGTCAGCCGAGACACCCCAATCATTTTCCAACAACTCAGCGGCCGCCATGACCTCACGCAAAATCGTACCGGAACCCAGCAGTTGAGCACGCAGCTTATTTTTACCGCCTTTTTTCAGGCGATACATGCCCTTGATGATGCCCTCTTCGTCGCCCTTTTTCAAACCGGGCTGCGCATAGTTTTCATTCATCACGGTCAGGTAAAAGAACACATTTTCCTGGTCTTCGACCATGCGCTTTAAACCATGCTGAATGATGACCGCCAACTCGTGCGCAAAGGTGGGATCGTAGGAAACGCAATTAGGAATAGTCGAGGAGAAAATATGGCTATGGCCGTCTTCGTGCTGGAGTCCTTCACCGTTGAGCGTGGTGCGACCTGCAGTCCCCCCTAGCAAGAAACCTCTGGCTTGCATATCGCCCGCTGCCCAGGCCAGATCACCAATGCGCTGGAAACCAAACATCGAGTAGTAGATATAAAACGGGATCATGATGCGGTTGTTCGTCGAGTACGACGTCGCAGCGGCGATCCA
>JBIKOQ010000039.1:0-8514 GCA_044357955.1 Burkholderiaceae bacterium
ATCGGTTTTTTTTGTCACTTGATCGAAGTAATGTTGTTGAACACGGCTAAACAAGGAGGTTGCAGGATAATTCGATGCGACCTTGAGTTTCATGGGCTTGAAATCCTGCGCGACGGCAGGCGCACTGACAATCAGTCCGCCGATCAGCAGGGACGCCAGAAAGTTTCTTTTTTTCATAGTGGTTCAGCTCCTTATAAATGAATGGATACGTGCAAGGAATGCAAAGAACAAACGGTCATCGGTTAAATCAAACGATCATTAGGCTGGAAAGACAGGCTCCCTCAGATGATGATTCGTCACTTGTTGGAAAGCATGCCCCAGTCTCAATACAGTCTCCTCGGCAAAAGGGGCAGCAGCAAGCTCCATTGAAAGAGGCATGCCGTTCTGGGTGAAGCCGCAGGGTAGTGCCAGAGCAGGCGTCCCAGCGGCCGCAAATACACTGGTGAACTTTGGTATGGCTCGAATCGCGTTGCTGTAATCCATTCCGGCGACTTCGGGTGCCGGAAATGGAACTGTGGGATGTAGCATGGCATCAACCGAACGCCAGACAGGCTCTAGACGGAGTTGGAAGTTTTCAATCCAACGTAAGGCCTCAGCGTATTGCGCGCCCGTCACATTTTTTCCGATATCGTATCGGATTAATAGGTCTTGGCCGTAATCTTGTCGTCTAAGCGCTAGTTGCTTTTCGTGGAGCGCATAGGCATCGGCCAGAATAATGCGAAACCCCAACATCTGCTGTGCGTTTTCAACATCACCCAGGTCAATGTCGACGATATCGACGCCGAGTTCGCGATAGATACCGATGGCTTTTTCTAAGCTGAGTTTCAAGTCAGGATGAATGTCGTCAAAGAACCATCGTTTCATCACGCCAATACGCATCCCTTTAACGGGATCGTTGAGACGACGCGTGACCGCGGGGACGGGACAATCGATCGAGTATGCGTCGCTGGGATCATGTCCCGCGATGACTTCAAACGTGCGTGCTACGTCTGAGACACGACGCGCCAACGGACCCAGGCTATCAAAGCGTGCACTCACCGCCACGCTGCCGCTGCGCGAAATACGACCGATTGTGGGCCGCAGACCTGCCAGTCCATTAAACGCTGCAGGGATGCGAATGGATCCTCCTGTGTCACTGCCAATTGACACAACGCTCATACCCGCAGCCACCGAGGCGCCTGAGCCGCCACTTGAGCCACCAGCAAAACATTTTAAATTCCATGGATTTTTGACTGGACCAAAGTGCAGGCTTTGGCTAGTGGGGCCAAATACCCATTCGTGCAAGTTAGCCTTGCCTGTTAAGACAGCTCCTGCTTTTAATAATCGATCGACAATAAAAGCGTTGTGGAGGGGACGATTGTCTTTTAGGATGATCGATGCCGCTGTTGTGGGTGTTCCGACCCAGTCGATGTTGTCCTTGAGCGAAACGGTCACCCCGCCGAGTAATCCGGGCCACTCGCCTTGACTTGTCAGGGCATCAATGTGTTGCGCGCAGGCTAAGGCATCGGTTGATGTGACGTTCAGCATGGCATTGATCGAAGGGTTCCAACGCTTTATCTGTGATAAAGCATGTTGAACACGACTGTGTGCTGTGTCTGTCACCGCAACGATCTCCTAATCGGATAGCCAAATTAAATTTGTCAGACTGAGTAGAGTCTTAACTCTCGATTTTTTCATCGTCCCATACTTTCTGGGGCATTGGCAAGCCTTCGAACGTTTCTGGTGGAATCGGACGATCAACCTTGACGGATAAGCCTTCGAGTACCCACATCAATTGTCTGGCATGCTGCGCGCTGTGCCATACCGTTCTTTCCAGAAACTGATGTTGATTTTGATCACCATAATAAACATCGGCTTTCTGCTTCCATCCATATTGCTTACCTGGACCATCAAACCACTCAGCGACGATTTTCTGAACATGACGGATATAGCGAAGCATTTCTTCGCGACCATTTTCTGTGGGACCTGGAAACCGGTTGTACGATGCAAACGTCAGAGGAATACCTTCTTTCTCTTCCAAAAAAGCATCTGCATTATTGAAGATGTGATAAACGAGATCGGTATAGCTTCTTGGACGGTTCGGAAGCATCGAATGCAATGCTGCATCTGGAAGTTGCTGATAGAAACGTTCGGAGGATTCGAGCACCAACATTAAACGCCGCGTCAATTCATCGACGGGAAGCATGTTGAGATTGATACCCTGAATGCCCACTAAGTCAGCGACATCTTTAAGGACTTGGCCATTGGCCCATTTTTTTCCCTTTGTCACGATTGGGACTTGTCGGAGTCCAAATTCAGCCAGCTCTTCAAAGGCTTTAGGGTCGCCTAATACATTTCGGGATTCATACGGAATGTCATAGCGCGTTAAAAACTCTTTTGTTCTCAGGCAGCTCGTGCAGCCAGGTTGCCAGTAAACACGGATGACTTCAGTTGCGACACTCATTGATCGTCTCCATTTGAGTCTTAATTAGAGAATTTTGTGTCATTATGTCCGAAACGCAGTGAAGCTAGCATTCTTCATTCACGCGCCTGCCTTCACCAAACAAGAGCGCGGGTTTCTACCAGAAGGAGTCGAAAAAATGTCCAAGCTTGATCCTTTGTCACTCAAGCTTTATCTCTCAGTGGTGACTGAAAAGTCGATCGCTGCTGCGGCAATGCGACACCATATCGCTGCCACTGCTGTGGGTAAGCGCATGAGTGATTTAGAAGAAAGTTTGGGAGCCACTCTTTTGCACCGCACCAATAGAGGGGTTGAACCCACCGATGCGGGTAATGCGCTATTTTCACTCGCCCAGTCCGCACTGAACGAGCTCGAGGGTATCCCGTTATTAATGCGTAATTTTTGTTCGGGCGGGCAGGGTATTGTCCGCATCTGCGCCAGCACCTCAGCGGTTGCGCAATTTTTGACAGAAGATTTGCTCGCTTTTTTAAAAATTAGCCCAGGCATTCAATTCCATATTGACGAGCGTACGAGTGACACAGTCTTGCAGGCTGTGCGTGATAACGCGGTCGATATTGGCGTCTATACAAATGCGATTGAGCCCGAGGGGGTTTGTAGTATTCCCTACGGCGAGGATCGATTAGTACTGATCTGCCCGATGGGTCATCCTCTTTCTGAGCGAGACAGTTGGTATTTCGAGCAAACCTTAAATCATGACTTCATAAGTTGGTATGGCGGGAGTGCTATTAATAAACAGCTCAATACGGCGGCGTTGATGTCGCAGTCTCAATGGCGGTTACGTATGCGAGTCAGTAGTTTTGATACGCTTTGCAGGATGGTTTCAGAGGGCATAGGTGTCGGGATACTGCCTGAATTTGCCGCTCAGCAACGTAGCAAGGTGTTTCCGATCAAAATTTGTCAGCTTGAAGATGATTGGGCTGTTCGCAACTTTAGGATTGCTTATCGAGATAAATCATCACTGGGGACCCCAGCAAAGCTGTTGCTAGATTTTTTTATATCTAAGACTTTGTCCGGACAAGGTGATAAACTTTTAAAAAATATCACAATCACTGAGTGAGTCACGAGACAATGGAAATTCTTCAAATCGCTCCTGGGCGCTACAGAGCCAGTTACGGTCGTTACCTCGAGGACTTCGAGATCGGCGCGACCTATGAACACCGTCCAGGACGCACCATTACAGAAACGGACAACATACATTTTTCTTTGCTAACGATGAATATGCATCCAATGCATTGCGATCATCATTTCGCAGCAAAAAGCGAGTTTGGCCAGCCCTTGGTAAACAGCGCTTTTACTTTAGCTGTTGTCGTTGGTATGACGGTGAACGATGTCAGTGGTAAGGCGATCGCCAACCTTGGCTGGAAAGAAATCAACTTGCTTGCACCTGTATTTGCGGGTGATACGTTGTATGCCGAATCCGAGGTGCTTGAAAAAAGAGAATCTAAAAGTCGCCCGACACAAGGCATTGTCACCGTGCGTACGCGAGGTTTTAAGCAAGACGGAACAGAGGTGATTAACTTCATTCGGTCGGCGCTCGTACCAAAAAGAGGCCATGGCGTGGGTGACACTTAGTCTGTATGGCGCAACTGTAGATCCCTCAAGAGTGGAGTGAGACATGAAAAACGACCTTGATCCGGCAGTGATGGCGACGACTTCAATATCTGAACAGCTCGCAGCGTTTGCTGCACAGTTTGATCGGCAGCCCGTTCCAGAGGCCGTGCGTGAGCGCGCACGATATTTAATGCTCGACTCGCTGGGGATTGCTTTTGCATCGCGTGCCTATGATTTTGCGGAAAAAGCGATGGCGGGCATTCGAGAGATGAATGAGGGTGGTCAATCGATGGTGATTGGCACAACAGAAAAGCTTGATACGAGAAATGCCATTTTGATGAATGGTATTTTGATTCATGGCCTTGATTTTGACGATACCCATGCGAAAGGTGTGATTCATGCAACCGCATCGGTGCTGCCTACAGTCTTGGCAGTAGGTGCAAAGTATGACCGTAGTGGTGAGGCGTTGGTGACGGCGTATATTCTTGGTGTGGAGATCGCGACTCGCCTAGGTTCCGTTGCAAAAGGTGGATTTCATCAAGTTGGCTTTCATCCCACCGGATTGATTGGGACGTTTGGCTGCACCATGGCTGCTGGATATTTGATGGGACTGACAGAGTCCCAATATGTAGACGCCTTGGGGTTAGCACTCTCCGTAGGCTCTGGAAGTCTTGAGTTTCTCAATGATGGGGCCTGGAATAAGCGTTTTCATCCGGGTTGGGCTGGGGCGGCGGGCGTGACCGCCGCGACCATGGCTAAGCATGGCTATCAAGGAACGCGACTGGCGCTAGAGGGTCGCTTCGGTTTATATCGCAGCTATCTACCTGCTGACCAAGACTACGACCTTGCCTTGGCGACGGCCGATCTTGGTCATGTATGGGAAGTCGTCAATATATCTGTCAAACCATTGCCCGCCTGTCACTTTACGCATGCTGCCATAGATGCCGCAATACGCATTTTCGATAGGGGTATTGTCTTCGATGACATTGCGCGCGTCGATGTGTTGGTTCCAGCCGAAGTCGTTAAAACAGTCTGCGAACCTGAAGCACAAAAAAGAAACCCCGCCAATTCATATGAGGCACAGTTCAGTATCCCTTATCTAGTTGGGACTGGGCTGATCAAAGGGCGGTTGACACTCGAGGATATAGAGGCCCCGGCTTTATATGATGCACAAGTCCTCGATCTTGCTAGCCGTACCTACTATCGGGTTGACCCTGACACTTCATTTCCAAAGTATTTTGATGGTGAAGTCATCGTGACGCTTAAAAATGGACAGGTCGTCCGTGAGCGCGAAGCCGTTAATCGAGGTGCCGTTGATCGACCGCTCACCGCTGAAGATATCGTTCAAAAATACCGTCAAAACGCAGCCAGAGAGCTTGAGGCCGAGCGCGTCCTTGATATTGAAAAAGCCGTGCTTGGCATGGAAGTCTATTCGGCACGACAACTCAATGAGATGTTAGGGTGTTAACACCCAGATTTTTTCGAATCTCTCTTCAAATTAAAGGATTGACACTGTGCAGCACATGAATAAACACAATGACATCGACGATAGCCAAGAAGCGCTCATTTTGGATAGCGTGGAAAGGTTTCTAATGCAAGAGGTCAAGCCCTACGCGCAGAAACTCGAGCATGACGATATCTATCCGGCCGAGATTGTAGAGAAAATGAAAGGCATGGGTTTGTTTGGCTGCCTGATTCAACCGGAATATGGCGGTCTAGGTTTGTCGACGGTGACTTACGCCAAGATCATTGAAAAAATATCGATTGTGTGGATGTCGGTTGCGGGCATTATTAATTCACACCTCATCATGGCGATGTGTGTTCAGCGGTGTGGCACACCAGAACAAAAAGCCTACTGGTTGCCAAAATTCGCCACGGGCGAGTTGCGCGGCGGTATCGCTCTGACGGAGCCGGATTGCGGTACTGATCTGCAAGCCATTCGTACGGTCGCAAAACGCGTGGGAGAGCACTATGTTGTGAACGGAACGAAAATGTGGATCAGTAACGGTATTTACGGAAATTGTTTTGCTCTGCTGGTTAAAACGGATCCAACGACCAACCCACGTCATCATGGCATGAGCCTGCTGATCGCAGAAAAAGGCGAGGGCTTTACAGTCAGTCGTAAGCTTGAAAAGCTTGGATATAAGGGTATCGATTCAGCCGAGTTAGTCTTTAATGACTATAAAGTGGCGAAGGACAGACTGATCGGCGGCGTAGAGGGGAAAGGTCTGCAAATGATCTTGGGTGGGCTCGAGCTTGGCCGCATTAACGTCGCTGCCCGCGGAGTTGGATTAGCCCAGGCTGCGCTGGACGAATCAGTGCGCTATTCACAAATTCGCAAGACATTTGGGAAGCCCATTTGTGAACACCAAGCCATACAGCTTAAGCTCGGTGATATGGCCACACGTACTGAAGCCGCGCGCTTACTCACCATGACTGCCGCTCAAGCCTACGATCGTGGTGAGCGCTGCGACATGGAAGCCGGTATGGCGAAACTCTTTGCGACCGAAGCGGCTGTCGAAAATAGCTCTGATGCCATGCGTATCCATGGTGGCTATGGATACTCAAAAGAATACATTGTTGAGCGGTTATATCGTGATGCGCCCCTTCTGGTGATTGGCGAAGGCACAAATGAAATGCAACGCATCATTATCGCCAAACAATTAATACAAAGGAACCCTGCATGACAATGCCGCTAGCTGGTTTACGCATCATCGCCATCGAGCAGTATGGTGCGGGACCGTTTGGCACTCAGCACCTCGCAGACTTGGGTGCTGAGGTGATTAAAATCGAAAATCCTCATGATGGCGGAGATGTGGGTCGCAATGTCGGTCCACATTTCTTCGGAAAAGATAACAGCCATTTTTTTCAAGCGTTTAATCGTAATAAGAAAAGCATCAAGCTTGATCTGAAGCATCCTGAAGGCAAAGCGGCTCTGCATGCTCTTGTGAAGGATGCCGACGCGGTATTTAATAATCTTCGCGGCGATCTGCCCAAAAAAATGGGCTTGACCTATGAGGCGCTTGAGCATCTCAGACCGGATATTGTCTGCGCACATTTGTCGGCGTATGGCAGAGAGGGTCAGCGTGCTAGTTGGCCTGGATACGACTATCTCATGCAAGCTGAAGCGGGTTATCTGTCATTGACCGGTGAACCCGACGGTCCGCCAGCACGCTTCGGGTTGTCCATGATTGATCTGATGACAGGTACGACTGCAGCCTTGGCGCTCGTTTCCGCCGTGCTGGGTGCGCGAGCCACCGGAAAAGGTCGCGATATTGACGTCAGTCTTTTCGATGTGGCGATGCACAACCTCGCATACTTGGCGACCTGGTATTTAAACGGTGATCATATGACCGGCCGAGCACCCCGTTCGGCGCATCCATCGCTGGTGCCCAGTCAGCTTTATCAGACCGAGGATGGATGGATCTTTATTATGTGTAATAAAGAAAAATTCTGGCCAATCCTTGCTGAAAAAATGGGTCATCCCGAATGGTCGGCACGACCGGAGTTTAAAACTTTTAAAGATCGACTCACCAATAAATCACAGTTCAATGAAATGCTCGAAACCGAGTTCTTGAAGGACACCACCAACAATTGGATGAAAAAATTTGAAGGGATCGTCCCTGCAGCCCCTGTCTATGACGTTGCTCAGGCTTTAGACAATCCCTTTTTTCACTCTCGTCAAGGGGTGATCAATGCGATTTCACCCGATGGCTTATCAGTGGCTGGTGTGGCGGCACCTATTCGCTGTCCAGGAGAGAGCGTGCCTGCAAATGCGGCTCCCGGACTGGGTGAGCATACTCAAGCTCTGCTCAAGCAAGCTGGACTTTCTGATCAGCAGATTGCATTCTTGAGGGAGCATGCAGTGATATGAGTTCACTCGCGAGCGCTCATCTTGGCACCAAGCCTCGTTATGTCCAGTTGGCCACAACGTTGATGCGTGAAATCGAATCGGGTCGCTATCCCATTGGAGCACTCATTCCCACGGAATTTGAACTCTGTGATCAGTTTGGTGTGTCACGCTTCACTGTTCGTGAGGCGGTCAAGCTTCTTGTCCAGCAAGGCTTGATCGTGCGTCAGGCAGGTGTTGGAAGCCGTGTTCAGTCTGCACCGGTCGATGTGCGTTATACGCAAACAATGTCGGGTCTGGCAGATCTTCAACAATACGCTGACGAGACAACGCTAGTTGTGGACAGTAAGAACATCGTAGAACTGACTGCGAAACGGGCTGAGCAATTGAAGGTCTCTCCCAAAGAAACCTGGCTCCATGTGGAGGGTTTAAGGTTTGCGCGAGACGAAAGGCTTCCCATCTGTCATACCGAAGTTTTTATTGCTCCGCACTTACGATCGGTTGCGGGCATTCACGCCCGAACGAAGCAACCCATTTACGCTATTTTAGAAAAAGAATTTGGTGTCAAGATTACGCGGGTGGAACAAGAGATAAGCGCTGTTATCTTGAGTGCCAAGATGATCAATCGTTTAAAGACTTCAGCCCGTGCGCC
>JBIKOQ010000410.1:0-2519 GCA_044357955.1 Burkholderiaceae bacterium
CGGTAGCTTGACGCTGATATTTCCTGTGGTGCCGTGAACATAGCCACGCTCAAACAAGCTGCGGCCAGCGCGGCACACGTCTTCGCGTAAGTGAGCCTCGGCGCTCTGTCGCGACATACTCATTGAGGCGTCATCCGTTTAAAGGCATGGGTGAAAAAATCTTCACGACCGAAATTACCCGACTTTAAGGCGATATGTATCGATTGACCCGAGGCCTGTAAGCGCCCCGCGCACCAAGGCACACCGGGGTCAATCTGGGCACCGATTTGAAGCTGGGTCATGCCCAAGGCTTGCACCACGGCGCCAGAGGTCTCGCCACCCGCGACGATTAACTGTCCGACACCTGCTTGGACTAGACCCAAAGCGATGTTGGCGAGTACGGCTTCGACCATCTGGCCGGCCTGCTCTACGCCAAGACGACCCTGCACCACCTGTAACACCTCAGGCGCCGTTGTTGAGTAAATCAGGACCGGTTGCTCGCCGAGCTGAGGTCTCGCCCACGCAAGGGCTTGTTCTACAGCGGCGTCAAGCGCGTCAGCCCCCTTAGCCAAGCTCAAGGGATCAAGCGCATAACTGGCTCCGCCTTGTGCGACAAAATGCGCCACCTGCGCATTGGTGGCACGTGAACAACTTCCGGACAGAATCGCCTTGGCACCAGAAACAGGCGGTAATTCAGCCGCTTGGGAGTTGGGCTGAATTGAAAAATTGGCGGGCAAACCAATCGCCACACCTGAACCCGCCGTCACAAGAGGCATGTCGGCAAGAGCTGGGGTCAAGCGATATAAATCGGCATTGCTGATCGCATCGACAATCGCGATACCCACGCCCTGCTGGCGCAATTGAGCGATGCGTGCGCGAAGGGCATCGTCGCCCTGTGCGACCACCGCATAATCAATCAAGCCAACGGCATGCTTGGTTTGTGGCGCGAGCACCCGCAACAAATTGGGATCCTTCATCGGCGTCAGCGGATGGTTTTGCATGCCACTTTCATTGAGCAAGACATCGCCCACAAACAAATGGCCTTTGAATACGGTTCGACCGACATCGGGAAAAGCGGGCGTCGCGATCGTGAAGTCCGTCTTTAACGCGTCCATCAGCGCATCGATGACCGGACCAATATTGCCTTGCGCAGTCGAATCGAAGGTTGAGCAATATTTGAAATAAATTTGGCGTGCACCTTGCGCCTGAAGCCAGGCGCACGCCTTTAGGGACTGTGTAACCGCTTCAGCAGGGGCGATCGTGCGACTTTTGAGTGACACCACCACGGCGTCGACCTCTACGTCCACAGACTCTTGAGGCACTCCGATCGTTTGCAGGACACGCATCCCCGCCCGCACGAGATTATTCGCCAAGTCGGTGGCGCCGGTAAAGTCATCGGCAATACACCCTAACAGCACCTGCTTCATGATTGATCCATCCGAAGATCGCCAAACCATCTGGTTAATCGTTAAATTATAGGCCTCCCCACAGAGGGTTTCGCCGCCTTGCCGGAACTACTACACTGTCATCATGCAAACATTCGCTACCATTCACTTCGGCCAAGCGCCGACGCCTTTTGGTCCGGGACTCGTGGGCTGGACCGAGCAAGGGGTTCTCATGCTGCACCTGCTGCAAGCCGGCGACCCTGCGGCGCACGAAATATTGGCACAACGCTATCCGGAAAGCCTCCTTGAACGCTCAGACACCCAAGCACGGACATTGTTAGAACAGGCGTTTAAGCAAGAACTTGCCGACCCGCATGCTCCAAAACTTAAGCTCGTATTTCATGGCAGCCCTTTCCAGCTCAAAGTCTGGCAAGGACTGCAAGAGATCCCCTTGGGACACGTCCGAACCTATGGTGAACTCGCCAAGGCGCTTGGTCATCCCGGTGCCGCACGTGCGGTTGGAACCGCCCTTGCCGCCAACCAGCTCGCCTATGTCGTGCCTTGCCACCGCGTGATTCGCGCGTCAGGAGACACCGGCCAATACCGCTGGGGGGCCGAGCGAAAAGCGCAGATGCTTGCCTGGGAAACCCGCCAACTTGCAGACTCGAACGCCGCCCGTTAGCATTTCGCCACAATTTTACAAAAACAAGGACACAGACATATGAGTCAGCTGTTTTCGCCCACCAATATCGGCCCTCTTAAACTGCCCAATCGCATCGTGATCGCCCCGATGTGCCAATACTCTGCGCAAGAAGGCAAAACCACCGACTGGCATACGATCCACCTCGGACATATGGCACTGTCAGGCGCAGGCCTACTCATCATCGAAGCCACGGCTGTCGAAGACATCGGCCGCATTACCCACGGCTGCGTGGGTTTGTACTCTGACGAAACAGAGGCCGCCCTCAAAAAGACCATTGACGCAGTGCGTCAATATGCGTCAATGCCCATCATGATTCAGCTGGCGCACGCGGGTCGCAAGGGCTCAAGCGCCCGCCCCTGGGAAGGTGGCCAACTGATTTCGCTCAAAGACGGAGGCTGGCAATCGGTCGGCCCCTCTGCCCTCCCACAACTGCCAAAGGAAACACCCCCGCT
>JBIKOQ010000040.1:0-8473 GCA_044357955.1 Burkholderiaceae bacterium
ACCATGCGTTGCGTCGCTGCGTGGATATTTTCTGCAGAAGCTATCGACCCCGTCAGACATCCTTGCACGCTCTGTCCATCCGCAAGCGCGAGCCACAAGCGCGCGGGATCTCGCGCCAAACGATGTAGCGAGGTCTGCCACAACGAAGCAAGCGGTCCTTGCGAGCTCTCTGCGCGATCACTGAACAAGACCGCATCCACTGCCGCCGCCAATCCTGGTAATGTGCGCAGGACGGGACCCACAGCGAGTGTGAGCGTCACGGCGAGTTCCTCAAAGTCCAGACGGTGCGTCCCAGGCATATTTAACGGCCACTGTCGCACCAACTGTTCAACTAAATCATGCGCTTCGGGAGGAGTTTGCGCGCGTAACCGAGCGCGCAACACACTCGCCTCGACCAGAGAGGGACTCAGGGCCACAACGTGCAATCGCGCGGGACGTGTCGGCTCCTGCCTCCAGCACTCCCACAGTCTGATAAACAACAGCCCCTCGCCAAAATCACTTTCTAACAGCGTATATTGAGCGCGCGCGCGCCAGTTCTGTGGCAACCCCAGACGGGTAAACAACATCATTACCCGTCCCGGAGCGCGCGACGCAAAATTTTCCCCACCGGACTCTTGGGTAACTCATCTCTAAACTCAATGACTTTCGGACACTTGTAGCGGCTCAAATGCTGCTGACACCAAGCCTGAATCTTTGCCTCATCTAGCAGGGGGTCGCGGCGCACCACGAATAGTTTTACCAACTCTCCTGAATGCGCATCGGTCACCCCCACCGCAGCGCATTCAAGCACCTCTGGCAAATCGCTCACCACCGCCTCGATTTCATTGGGATACACATTAAATCCAGACACTAAAATCATGTCCTTCTTGCGATCCACAATGTAGACATAGCCTTGCTCATCCATACGGCCAATATCGCCTGTTCGCAAAAAACCCTCAGAAGTCATGACAGCAGCAGTTTCCAGAGGCGCCCGCCAATAACCGCGCATCACCTGAGGGCCTCGTATCGCGATTTCTCCCTCCTCACCCAATGCCAGGCGCTGTCCTTGCTGATCCACAATACAAACCTCTGTGGATGGCACAGGCAAGCCGACGCTGCCCGAATAGTCAGTCGCGTTAGTGGGATTAGCCGTCACGACAGGAGACGTTTCTGACAAACCATAGCCCTCAATCAAGGGACGTCCTGTGACGCTAAGCCATCGCGCAGCCACCGCGCGCTGGATGGCCATGCCGCCACCAAATGCCAGACGCAAGGTCGAAAAATCCAGTTTGGCAAACTGCTCATCGTGGGCCAGTGCGTTAAACAAGGTATTGATGCCTGGCAGCACATGAGGCGGCTCTTTGCGACATGCCGCAATCAAGGAGGCACGATCTCGGGGGTTGATCACCAACACGCTTTTCATGCCTGCGTGGATGGCATAAAACCCGCACACCGTCATGGCGAACACGTGATAAAGCGGCAGTGCCGTCAGCATGGTCAGTGGACTGGCCAACAGATCATGCAGTGCAGGTCTGGCTACGGCTTCGACTTGCAAAACGTTGGCCACCAAATTGCCGTGCGTCAACATTGCCCCTTTGGGCTGCCCTGTTGTCCCGCCGGTATATTGGAGTGCCGCTAAGTCATCCAGACTCAAGACCGGCCGCACCCATCGTTGCTGTTGTCCGCGCTTGAGCACGGCGTCCCAGGACCAGGCACCCGGCAGAGGTTTTTCTGGACGCAGCTTGCGCACATAGCGCGCCCCCAACGTGATTAAGTTTCCCTTTAAAAATCCAAGCATGGCGCCCGGGGAAACCACCACCCGATGTTTGAGCTCAGGACAGTCCGTGACTTGCTCCAGAGTGCGTGCAACACTTTCAAGCACCACAATGGTGCATGCACCACTATCCTTGAGTTGAATGGACAGTTCCCTTGGCGTACAAAGTGGATTGATATTGACGATCACATGTCCTGCGCGCAAGACTCCCAGCAAGGCCACAAGGTAAGGCATAACATTGGGCATCATGAGCGCCACACGCGAGCCCGGAGGCAATGCCTGCGCATGTAACCACCCAGCAAAAGCCTGGGCATGCCGATCTAGATCTTGGTAGCTCAGCGCCACACCAAAGGAGCTCGCTACGGTTCGCTGGGCATGCTTTTGACAGGCTCGATCGAGTAAATCGACCAGGGAGACATAGTCATGGGTCGGAATTTCAGCGGGCACTCCCGCAGGGTAGTTGTGTATCCAAGGAAATGGCATAGTAGGATTGAGGGAGAGGGTTATTCAGGCGTGACAACGGTTTAGATTGATAATACTGTTAGACATACTCATTTAAAGTGATTTGCATGAAACTTCTAGAGCCCTTTCTCAATTGGCAGTCCGAAATTCAGGCAATTCGCCGCGATCTCCATGCGCATCCAGAGCTTTGCTACGAGGAAAAGCGCACCGCCGACGTCGTCGCTGAAGCACTCCAAAAATGGGGGATACCGATTCATCGTGGCCTGGGCGGTACCGGCGTTGTGGGCATCATCCAAGGTCGTACGCCCGGTACCCGCGCAATCGGTTTGCGCGCGGACCTCGATGCGCTTCCTATGCAAGAGCTCAATACCTTTGCGCATGCCAGCCAACATCCCGGCAAAATGCACGGCTGTGGCCATGACGGTCACACGGCGATGCTCTTGAGTGCGGCCCGCTACTTGGCTGAGCATAAAAATTTCGACGGTACGGTTTACGTTATTTTTCAACCCGCCGAAGAAGGCGGCGCGGGCGCCAAACGCATGATGGAAGACGGTTTGTTTGAAAAATTTCCCATGCAAGCCGTCTTTGGTATGCATAACTGGCCAGGACTGCCCGTTGGTCACTTTGGACTGACCGCGGGTCCTATCATGGCCTCAAGCAACAAGTTTGGCATTACCATCCGAGGCAAAGGCGCGCACGGTGGCATGCCTCACCTTGGTATAGACCCCGTCATGACAGCAGTCCACATTGCGCAAGCCTTGCAAAGCATCGTGACACGCAATCGTCACCCACTCGAAGCCGCGGTGCTCAGCATCACCCAGATTCATACCGGCAGCGCGGACAATGTGATCCCGACCGAAGCCGAAATGCGTGGCACGGTCAGAACCTTTACCGTCGAAACGCTCGACATGATCGAACATCGCATGCGCGAGATCATCGAACACTCCGCGGCAGCGATGGGCGCGCAAGCGGACTTCTCTTTCGAGCGCAAATACCCTCCCACGATCAATCATCCAGTCGAATCCGCCTTTTGCGCAGACGTCATCCGCGAGATTGTGGGTGATGATCAAGTCGATGACCATGTGACGCCAACGATGGGGGCCGAGGATTTCGCCTTTATGCTGCAAGAGGTGCCAGGCTGTTATGTCTGGATCGGCAATGGTTTAGGAGAGCATCGGGATGCCGGCCATGGACTGGGGCCCTGCATGCTGCACAATGGCTCCTATGACTTTAATGATGACTTGTTGCCACTCGGAGCCACCTACTGGGTCAGACTCGCCGAAAACTGGTTTTCTAAAGCGCGCTAAAAGGATCTCTTGGTTTGAGTTGAGGTATCGGGTTAGTATCACGGTCACTTTCAACTCGTTGGCCGGAGAGGTATGTCTCACCCCACCATCACAAGCATGTCCCCTTGGCGTGACAGAATCAATGGCGTCTTATTCGTCGGCTTGATGGCCGCTGCAGTGACCCAACTCGCCGGCATCGCTTTCGTCAAATCACTCGGCTTTAGCCCGCTTGTCGTCGGTATCGTGTGCGGCATGCTGTATGGCAACTTGCTGCGCGGCACCATGCCCGCGGAATGGAGTGTTGGCGTTCAATTTACGGCAAAACGGATGCTCCGGGTCGCCGTCGCCTTTTATGGCTTGAACGTTAGTATCCAACAAATTATCGAGGTCGGACTACCGGGACTTGTTGTTTCAGTGGGTATCGTTGTCGGCGTGTTGGTCCTGGGCACGCTCATCGGCACCAAACTACTCAAGCTTGATCGTGATACGGCGATGCTGACTTCAGCCGGCAGCGCGGTGTGTGGTGCCGCCGCTGTGCTTGCCTTCGAATCCACCCTTAAATCTGCACCGCACAAAGCTTCGGTCGCAGTTGCTACCGTCGTGCTGTTTGGCACGATCTCGATGTTCCTCTACCCGATTTTGTATCAGGCGGGTTGGTTTGATATGGATCCTCGGGCCTTTGGTATTTTTCTTGGTGGCTCAGTCCATGAGGTCGCTCAAGTCGTCGCCTCGGCTAGTAACATCGACGCCGCCACGACCGAGGTCGCCACGATCGTAAAAATGACACGTGTCGCCTTGCTCGTTCCCGTGTTGATCATTCTGGGCATCTGGCTCCAGCGCGTGGCCATCGCCAACGCCGAAGCAGGCGCACCACGTCCAAAGCTGCCCATTCCCTGGTTCGCGATCGGCTTTTTAGTCTTGGCCCTGATCAACTCGGCAAACATCATCCCTCCCGCTGTCTTACAAGCCTTGCGTGCGCTCGATATTTTTGTCTTGACGATGGCCATGACTGCGCTCGGTATCCAAACACGCTTTACACAAATCCGTGATGCCGGTCCTCGTGTCGTGGCACTAGGCGTGATCCTGTTTATACTGCTTGCATTCGGCGGCTACGCGTTAGTGAAGCTCGTCACCTGAACAACTATGGCGCATTCGCATGACGCAAACACCTGTCGAGCCCACTGCATCTGTCAGACGCCTTGATCCTGAGGATGCTCAGCTTGCGCTCGCCAAAGTTCAGGAACTATTACATCGTCACGCGTTAGTCGAAAACCTGGTGCATCGCCAAGAGGATGGCGACCAACGGGCTGAACTTGTTGAAAACCTCCTTCAACGTCAGCACGAAGCCGAGTTATCTGCGCTGGTCAATGATCTACACCCTGCGGATATCGCCTTTATCCTAGGCTCAGTCCCAAACATCGAACGTCAGATGATTTGGCGTTTGGTCAACGCCGAATATGACGCCGATGTTCTGCTTGAGGTCGACGACTGGGTCCGCGAATCGCTCATCAAGACCATGGATCGTCAGGATCTGGTCGCCGCCACCGAGAACATGGATGCGGACGAGCTCGCCGATCTCGCGCCTGACTTACCTCCCGATGTGGTGGCCGAAGTTCAAAAAGGCTTGACTGACGAAGAGCGCGCCCGTCTCATCGAGGCCATGGGCTACCCGGAAGATAGCGTCGGCGGCATCATGGACTTTGAGATGGTCCGCGTGCGCGAAGACGTCTCGCTCGAAGTCGTTTTACGCTATCTCAGACGCCTACCCGAGCTCCCGGACCATACGGATCAGATTTTTGTCGTCAACCGTCAAGACAAGCTTCTCGGCACGCTCAGTCTGTCGTCATTGCTAGTTAACGAGCCTGACGCTCAGGTGAGCGACGTGATGAGCACGGACTACCTGTCGCTCAGCCCTTTGGACGCCGATGCAGAGGCTGCCGGTGCATTTGAACGCTATGACTTAGTGTCAGCACCCGTGGTGGATAATCTTGGTCGCCTGATCGGTCGCGTCACGATCGCCGAGGTCGTGGACGTGATCCGCGAGGACTCGGACGAGCAGGCGCTCTCACGCGCGGGTATGCAAGACGAGGATATTTTCGCGCCCGTGAGTCGCGCACTGCGAAATCGTGCGCCTTGGTTGCTGCTCAATCTCTGCACGGCCGCCACGGCATCTTTTATCGCTTCGCGTTTCGAAGACACGGTCAGCACCATTGTCGTGCTCGCTTTCCTGATGTCGATCGTCGCGGGTATTGGGGGCAACTCCGGCAACCAAACCATGACCCTGATCATTCGCGCGTTGGCAGTAGGTCGAATCACAGACAAGAATGTCTGGCAACTCTTTCAGCGTGAATTGCTTGTGACCTTCATGGTGGGCTTTGTCGGCAGCGCGATCGCCGCGGTGTTTGCCTGGGCGATCTCAGGCTCTATCGCGATCGCGCTCGTGATGATGGCCGCCATGATCTGCAATATGCTGATTGGTGCCATGATCGGCGTGCTCGTCCCGATCGTGCGCACCCGTTTTGGAAAGGACCCCGCGATGGGGTCTTCGGTACTTCTAACCTTTGCGACGGATTCGCTAGGTTTCTTTATTTTCCTGGGACTTGCGACGGTGTTTCTGCTCTGAGTGAAACCGCTATCATCCGGTTGACATGGGTACTCATACGCGCCGCATCAATCCCATACACATGAATCGATACGACCGTTTTATCGCCTTCATTATGTAAGCGATGGATGAAGTCCATACCGCCATGACCGCAGACGCTTTGACCCGCCGCACGCGTGACGCGATTAAACAAATAAGCCTGTTCTGCGGATCGATCGTACTCAAAATGACTTTCGGACAAGACCCCGCTCAAGACGCGATATGCACACCAAGTGTAATGCGCATGCACCGGACTGCCCTGCGTCGGATCCCAGCGTAACGCGACGACGGTAAACATCCCTGCGGGATCGGCATACAGCAAGTGTCGCGTGTAGGTTTGAGCCGAATAAGGCAGCGACATGATGGTGCTGACCAAGCGGTCTGTCGACGCACGATCCAGCGCTTGATTCAACGCCTGACGGACACGATAAGGCACTAAGTCTGCCTCGCCTAAACATGCTTGCCGAATAGAATCCGCTAAGCCCGGGACTTCAAGCTCAAGCAAGGACTCGGACTGCGCATGCACCCCAACTGCGGTGGCTTGGTTGGCTGCGGGCAATGACTGAACGGTTGGCGAGGTCTGCATCACAAAAGATCCACACATAACGATCTCTCATCATAGAACCCGACCTTGAGAAATAAATTGCAATTTATCTCAATGCGCATTAAAAATTAGATATTATTTCTAACAATATAGATATAAATAGAAAAATGATGCAAATAGATAAAAAAGATCGCGAAATTCTCAGACTGATGCAAGAAGACGCCAGCATCTCTTTGGCTGACCTCGCAAGCGCGGTCAACCTCACGCCGACACCCTGCTGGCGACGTCTGCAAAAGCTTCAAGAAGAAGGCATCATCAAAAAGCAAGTCGCGTTATGCGACGCTCGCAAGCTCAATCTCGGGCTGACAACCTTTGTCACGATCCGGACCAGTCAACATAATGAAAAATGGATGAAACGCTTCGTCGATGGCGCCACGAGCATTCCCGAGATTGTTGAGATCTATCGCTTGAGCGGGGATGCGGACTATTTGCTCAAAATCGTGGTGCCAGACATCGATCGCTATGACAGCGTATACAAGCGCTTGATCCGCTCCGTGGAGCTCCTCGATGTCAGCTCTGCCTTTGCCATGGAAACCATTAAATGCACCACGGCACTCCCGTTGGATTATGCGCCCGGCTGATCTTCCGGCACTTCCGCAACCCATGCTTGCGCGAGCGTATAGGTCACGGCCAAAGCTACAGGCCCTACAAAAATACCGATCAAGCCAAAGCTGAGCAAGCCACCGATTACACCCACAAAGATCAACAACAGTGGCAAGTCAGCGCCGCGACGAATCAACATCGGTCGTACAAAATTATCCATTGTGGCGACAATAACGCTCCAAACAAGCAAAAAGGTCGCCCAAGCATTGTTGTCGCCTTGCCAATACATCCATGCGACCGCGGGGAACAACACAAATCCCGGCCCGGCCTGAGCGATACACAACATCAACATGAGTGCGGACAATACCGCAGCAAACGGCACACCGGCAATGACCAGACCCAGCCCACCCAAGCCGGTCTGCAAAACCGCGGTGACACCTACACCGAGTGCAACGGCGCGAATCGCCTGCCCCGCCAGCACAACCGAGCCCTCGCCACGATCACCCGCCAGACGCCTGCCCACACGGCGTGCCATGAGGGCAGCCTGCTCACCCGAACTGTAGAAAATAGCGGAGATCAATACAACTAGAAAAAATTCAATCAGCATTCCGCCCAAGCCACCAAACTGGGCTAACAACCATTTGCCTGTTTCGCTTGCGTAGGGAGATACATGATCAATAAAACCGCTCGCACCACCAGAGCTCAAACTCAACCAGAAAGCTGCGACTTTTTCACCAACCAAAGGAATACCTGAGACCCACTCAGGTGGCGCTGGAATGCCTGTGTTTGCCAATCCCTGGCCGAAGGTCACCAAATCATGGGAGCGCTCAGCGATGGTTCTGATCGCCCACCACAACGGCATCACAAGCAGCAAGAGCATGCCAAACGTCATCACCAAGACCGCTGGAGCACGGCGGTTGCCAAAGATCCGCTCCAAGGCCTTGAGCCAAGGCCACGTCGCCACCACAATCATTGTGGCCCAAACCGCTGCGGCCAAAAAGGGCTTGAGCACCCAAATGCACAGACCGATCAAACCAACAACCAAAATGGCTGCCAGAGTGTTGCGTGTTAGATCATGTTTCACGAATGCTCACTCTGGATTAAAAAGGTCTGGTTAGAAATCAGGTCAATTGTCCGTGGCAGTGCTTGTACTTTTTACCGCTGCCGCAAGGGCAAGGATCGTT
>JBIKOQ010000412.1:0-2515 GCA_044357955.1 Burkholderiaceae bacterium
TTCCCACGCCTTGTTCATGCCATCGTACTCGACGATATTGGCAACAAACACCTGCGCCATCAAAATGCGGGTTTTATCCGTACCTGCTTCTGCGAGCAAAGCATCAATTGCCGCCAGCACTTCAGCCGTTTGTCCGGTGATGTCTTGCTTTGTGTCGTTGGCAACCTGTCCTGCCAGATACGCCACGCCGTTGTAGACCGCCATATCGGAAAGTCGCTTACCTACATTGACACGCTTGATGTTACTCATTGTTTTTCCTTGAATGAAATATGGCGCATTGTGCACCAAAGGGTTGGACTGATTAGGCGGGCGGGAGTTCAAAGACCTGTCGCAAGTATGCAAGATAGGCTTTGTCGTCGCACATGGTTTTTTCAGGTGCGTCTGAAACTTTAGCTACGGGCTGTCCGTTACAGCGCACCATCTTCATCACAATCTGCAGCGGTTCATGGCCTAAATCATTGGTCAAATTCGTACCAATACCAAACGCAGTTTTACAGCGTCCGGCAAAGCGACGAGTCAATTCAATCGCACGTGGAAATGTTAACGCATCTGAAAAAATCAAGGTCTTGGTCTGGGGGTCGACACGATTGACTTTGTAGTGGGCGATCATGCGCTCGCCCCAATCGAACGGATCCCCAGAGTCATGTCGCGCGCCGTCGAACAGCTTGCAAAAATACATATCGAAATCGCGTAAAAATGCGGCCACGCCATACACATCGGAGAGGGCGATCCCTAGATCTCCCCGATACTCCTTGGCCCATGTATCCAAGGCAAATACTTGCGAATCACGCAACCGAGGGCCAAGTGCCTGACACGCCTGCAAATACTCATGCGCCATCGTCCCCAAGGGCAACACACCATGACGCATCGCAAACCAGACATTACTGGTCCCGGCAAAATGCTTGCCCATCTGGGCTTTCATGGTGGTGACAACCTCTTCGTGCCACTCGCGCGAAAACCGGCGTCGCGTGCCATACTCGGCTACCCTGAAATCATCGAGGTCTGTCGCTTCGAGTACGAGCTTCATTTTTGTTTGAAGTCGTTGACGTCCTTCTTCCCAGTCTGGATTCGTACAAGTCCGACGGAAATACACCTCATTGACAATCGCCAGTACCGGGATCTCAAATAAAATCGTGTGTAGCCAGGATCCTTTGACTTGAATGTCAATTTCTCCCGGTAAAGCCCCCTCCGAGACTGTGATGCACTTTTCTGGCAAATGGAATAAACCTAGAAAGTCAATGAAATCGCTTTTGATAAAACGCAATCCGCCCAGATAGGCGAGCTCGTCTTCGCTAAAGCGTAATTGACACAAGCGATGGATCTCCGCGCGAATTTCGTCCAGATACGGACGCAAATTGATCCCGGGTGTACGGCACTTGTAACGATACTCGACCTGCGCCGCAGGGAAGTGGTGCAACACCACCTGCATCATGGTGAACTTGTAGAGGTCAGTATCCAGCAGGGATTTAATGATCATGGGCTATTTTTAGGAATTTTTTTGAACATTAGCACAGCCACCTCACATCCTAGGGGTATCCCGAACACGCGACATCGCTTTAGGTAAAATATAACCATCTTATTTGCACTCTGGTGAAGCACATGACACATGTCGTGACCGAAAACTGTATTAAATGTAAGTTCACAGACTGTGTGGACGTGTGCCCTGTCGATTGTTTTCGCGAAGGACCCAACTTTCTGGTCATCGACCCCGACGAATGCATCGATTGCGCCGTCTGTATTCCCGAGTGTCCAGCCAATGCAATCTTTGCCGAGGAAGACGTGCCACAGGACCAGATGAAGTTCATCGCCCTCAATGCCGAGCTTTCACCTAGCTTTAAGAGCATCAGTCGCTCCAAAAAACCCCTCGAGGATGCCGACAACTGGAACGGCGTTCCCGACAAGCTCAAGCATCTCGAACGCTGAGAGCTTCCCCCGAGCGCATCGCCCCCATGACTGATCCAGTAACCAAGCCCAGCGAACCGCGCTATACGCAGCAAACCGTTCTCGCCAAAACTCACTGGCTTGAGGATAAACTGTTTTCCATCACCGTCACGCGCCCCTCGGGATTTGCATTTCTTCCCGGACAGTTTGCCCGCTTGGGCTTGTATGTCCGCACAGCTGAGTCCGCCGCTTCCGAGGCTGCGCCCATACCGAACGAATGGCGTGCCTATTCGATGGTGTCTAAACCCGATGCCGATGAACTTGAGTTTTTCTCAGTGGTCGTGCCTGAGGGCAAGTTCAGTCCTGCTTTGGCACGTCTCCAAGCCGGCGATGCGCTTTGGATCGACAAGTCGGTTTTTGGATTCTTGACGCTCGAGCGCTTTGTCGATGGCGAGGATCTATGGCTTGTCGCCACGGGTACCGGGCTCTCCGCTTATCTCTCTATGCTGCGTGATCCAGCCACATGGCACCGTTTTAAACGCATCGTTTTGCTGCACGGTGTCAGAACATCCAATGAACTTGCCTACCGCCAAGAACTCTTAGCGCTCGCACACCTCGCCGACCCTCAGCGGGC
>JBIKOQ010000413.1:0-2512 GCA_044357955.1 Burkholderiaceae bacterium
CTCCTCCTTTATTCTCGGCGTGGGCTGGAATTTCCTATTTACCGGCGCGACGAGCTTGGCGATGACCGCCTACAGACCCGAAGAAAAAGACAAGGCACAAGGCATCATCAACTTCTTTGTGTTTGCCACCATGGCGATCACCTCGTTTAGTTCTGGCGCCTTGGTCACAACCTCAGGTTGGGATATTTTGAATTTCACCTCCCTCTTTCCGGTAGTGCTCATGGCGGTCGCACTCATTTGGCTGCGCCATAAACAACAACAAGAAAAGAAACTCCAAGCGCTTTAGCCTGACTCATTTAGTCTGACTCAGTTAGCCGTGACGTAAACCAAGGCGGGCTCCACACAAGATGCCCGCCATGGCGATCACCGAACTTAACGCAAGCGTAGAGAGTCCGGTCAGACCCTGACCGATCGAGCACCCTAGGGCTAAAGCGCCGCCTACACCCATCGACACACCGCCGCCCACATAGCGCAACATTTCTCTGGGCGAGCTAAAACCTTGAAGGTGCAAACGCTTGCTCAGACAAGCCACCAGAAAAGATCCCAATAACACGCCCAGCACGCTGGACACGCCAAAACCCAACTTCATCCCCGTCGCGATCATCGCATATTGAATCGTCTCTCCAATCGGTGCGACAAACGTCAAAGAGACGAGATTGACAGGCTCGAATTCATCGAACGCTAACCAGCCAGTCGAAAACCATCCCGCAACAATCAAAAGCCCCATGACGAAGCCCGCAAATAAATCTTTTTTGTGGCGAAGCAAATGCAGCTTCCAAAAACTAAAGATAGCCAGACAGAGTAAGAGCGCCCCTAACAGCCAAGCTTGCATCACCACAGGTAAATCGGCAATACTGGCGCCAGGCACTGCCGTCATTTGACTGAGCGATAGACGCAAAGGTCCTAACACCCCTGTCAGCGTCGCATACGCTGAAATACCCAGACATAACAACACGACCAAAGACCGTAAATTACCCTGCGCACAAAGCACCAAGGTCCGCGCACCGCATCCATTGGCCAACATCATGCCATAGCCAAACAAGACACCACCAAGTGGGACGAGCAACCACGAAAACATGGGGCCCCGGTAGATGGACTTGCTCAAATCGATCACTCCAAACTGAGCCAGTGACTGGGTACCGATCACTGCAATGCAAAGGGCCAGCACGAAAGACTGCGCCTTATGCAGGGCACCAGACTGCCAATACTCTTTGAGTGCGCGATTTAAACAAAAACCAGAGAACTGCCCGGTCGCACCAAAGATTAGTCCGATCAGCAGACCAGATCCGATGACGATCTCTTGAACATTCATAAAACCTTAAATCCCTGCGCGCGCTCGCGCATTATTGAGGCACCCAGGCCGCTTGGCGGGCGAGTGTGCGTAATTGTGACCAAGACTTGGCCTCCTTGCGTGCGGCGGGCCACAAGCGCAACAGAAGCTCCGCCGTTGCAAAAGCATCTGCCGCAGCCTGATGCCTGACCGCACATTCAATACTAAAATATTCTAACCAATCATCGAGGGCACGCGCTTTGGGATTGCCACCCACCAAACGGGCGATCGGTTCGATATCCAGCCACTCATTGACTAAGGGGGCCAGTTTATGGCGTCGAAAGGCGCGCTCGATCATCGCCGCATCAAACGCGGCATGAAATGCCAACAAAGGCGCCGACCCTACCCACGTTCTGAATTGTTCCAGCGCCAACTCTGGAGCACATCCCCCGCTCTGAGCCTGCACCCCGATGTGGTGAATCAAGATATTGTCCTTGCCCGACGGCTTATCCTGACGCAGCACCACTTCGAAACTATCGCCGACTGATACCTCAAGCTGCCCATTCGATGGCGTAAAGCGCAAAGCCACCGCCGCGATCGCCAATAATTGATCCGCATGGGGATCCAGACCTGTAGTTTCGACATCTAGCATGATCCAACGCTGGACTTGATGCCGATCTTCTTGCACCCGTCCGAAAAGGCTGCCAATCCAGCGTGTCAGTTCAGCGAGCATAATCAAGCTCGAGACGTTGCTGCAAGGAACGGATATGCGCCATCGATCCCTTTAAGATTGTTCGGTCGACCGCATTGAGCGTCTCCACATCCAGTGCATTCGGATTGTCACCCAGCATGCCACCATCCAACTGGATCGAGAGCCGTAAAGTCTGCAAATATTGAAAGGCCGCGATCCAAGCCGTACTTTCTTTTTTAGGAACCCCTGCCAACCGCCCGAGCGCCGCCAGACGCTCCTGTGTATTAAGCGCCTCGATACGATGCGCAAGAGCATAGATGCGGGCCACTTCAACCACAATAGCCGTCCCCTGCATCTTGAGGTCGATCACCTGCTTGTTGTCGATTTTCTTGGTCTCCAAACTACCAAGCCAATTCAACGGTACCGTATTACGCAGAGCAGCCTCAGCCATGAGCTTGAGAAAACGGGGCTTGGTCGCCGTCATTTCTGTCACTTCGCTGCGCAGGACCTTTAAGAGTTGATCGTTGCCGACCAGAGACCTAAAATCAAAA